>JAVVPL010000088.1:0-7185 GCA_036655775.1 Bacteroidales bacterium
ACAACAATTCCAAACATATATTCAAAAAAGAATTTCCTTATGAGGATACCTATTTTGACACTCTCCCTCAAGAGATATGGACAAAAATTGATGCCCAAAATCCCCCACTTACAAAAACTACATTTTATGCTCACCATAAATCCCGCATACTCACCAGCTTGGTACTGCTTCTATTTCTCGTATCTGCGGGCGGTATTTTTGTAGCGCTTGATTTGCATAGTCCTTCTCTACCTATTGCTTCCAACCCAAATATACAGAAGGACACGCTATTTACCCCGTTTCCTATACAAAGCCTCACACAAACGCACTCTACATTGGCGCAAACAAACATCACCTCTGTGTCGAATACTCCTACACTTCCCGTTCTAAATTCCGAAAACATTTCGCAATCGAATACCTCGATTTCGCAATTGGATATTGAAAATTATCTACTCAATCAAGAAATAGATTTAAGTCTTTATTTTGAATAAATAAAAATCGCAAAAACAAATAAAACACAGTATGCAAACCTATCACATCAAATCGCTGCTTTTTATAGTACTTGTAAGCAGTTTGTTTAGTTCTTTTACCTCTATTCAGTCAGAGGAAGGAGTTCCCCGCAGCAAAACAAACAATAAACAAATAGAAAAAGAAATCATCAATGCACGTATTCTTACTGAGAAGAGAAATTATATTCAAAAGAATTTACCTCTTAGCCCCGAAGAAGCATTGAAATTTTGGCCCATTTACACCGCCTTTGAAGAGGTCCGTTCTCAAGGGAAACCTCATTTCAATCAAGACCTTAGTGCATTTACTAACGAAGAGCAAATGCGCAAAGCAAATGAAATAATTGCACGTAAAGAAAAAATGTTACAAAGCGAAATGCAATATTTAAAAGACCTTCGAGAAATTTTACCAGCCACCAAAATAGTAGAATTGTGGAAAGCAGAAAAGAATTTTCATCGAGAACTGATCCGATCTGTCAAAAATAATGGACCCCAAGAAAAACGACCTTAAATTTTAGCGTTTATTAAACGCATCTAAATTGAGTGAAAAACTAATATAATTTGGGGAACCAACCAAGTGATAAGCGGCACGAGCATAGCTAAAATTCATTTTATACACTCGAATCCCTACTCCCCAAGAAAAGCCCACAATTCCAGGTCGAGAACTAAGACTCAAATCTTGCGAGCGTAAATAGTTATAGGAAGCTCTTAGATAAAACCCCTTGTATGGGATAATTTCTAATCCCACTACAATATGCCGCATTACATTATCAAAAAAACGTAGAGCTCCATTTTGTTTTTTCACTTCTCCCGTTTGTAAATTTGCATTAGAGCCCTCTTCGGCAGGATCTTCAAAACGTAAATCCCATTTTTGCAAATTGGTTGCCATGATATGGATCCGAAGCGGTGCGTGGGGAATTTTTTGTGATAAAGCCACCGCCACTTCAAAAGGCAATCGATCGTGTCCACCTTTATGATAATTTTTGAGAGGAACTCCTATATTGCGTAATAAAAGAGAGGTTGCAAAGTTTCGATTAGAATTTGTGTACGTAGCACTTACATCTACCCCTATAGCCATTGCATTATATACATCTATTTGGGAGTAAATAAATTTAAAATTGGCCCCTATCGAAAAATGGGTATCTAAACTCCGCCCCCATCCTAATACAAAAGAAAAATCGGAGTTTGCAATGGTACCCGTGATATTGCCAAATTCATCCGTTTGCTCCGTACGTCCATACGATCCATATTGCAAATGCGCGGCAAAACTACCCACTTTATCAAAAGTTCTAGAATAAGAGGCAAACCCATAATTAATTCCTGCTACATAATTCACAAAATTGAATGCTAAATGATTATGTATTTCTCTATTAATCAGAGAAGGATTGGATAAACTCAAGCTAATATCCCCATCCATAACCGATAAATAATCGGTGCCCAAAGAGGCAATTCGTGCCGAATTACCCATATTTAAAAATTGAAATGAGGATTTTCCTCCCCCTTGTGCCCACACAAAAACAGGGAAAATTATAAACAATATAGCTATTTTTACTCTACGCATTCTATTTGTTTTTATTTAACCTCACTCGTATCCATAATACTTTGTATGTTTTTTAACGCATCCTCTGTAAGTTGAATTTTCAAAGGCAGACGACATTTTAAAATTAATTTTGCACTTCCATCTTTTAGAACTTGTACCGACTTTACCATTCGAATAGACACTAATGTATATGCGTTGGCATAAAAGAAATAATCCGTATCAAAAATCATTGCTAAATCTGAGAATGGCTGATCCACTTGTAATACCTTTTCGTGGCTTGAATAGAGGGTTGATACCTTATTTGCAATTGTTATCACCGCAATTGTATCTATACAAACCGCTTGTGGTTTTCCTTGGATAGACACATATACCTCTCTGTTCAAAAGTTGATTTTCTTTGTAAGAATCTTTTTTATACAAATGACCATCGGCCAAATAAAACAACCAATCTCCTTCTTTTAGCCCATCATTATACATTCCACGAATATACAAACTACTATCGGGATAAAAGGCATTGTACAAACCCTGTGATTTATTCAATTGATAAGAAGTCATTTGAATTCCTTTTTTGGTTTTCTGCCACGTTTTCCCATTACGTAAACCCCTAAACCATTCTTGAGTTTCAACCACTTGTTTATTTTCATCAAACAAATAACTAGTTCCATTTAATAAATTCTGTTTATAAAATTCCTCTTTCAACAACTGTCCTGCTTCCCCATAAAAACGCCATACACTATCTTTTTGTTTATCTAAATAATAGCCTTCACTCATGAGGATTCCCGTTTTTGGATAAAATGCACGAATATAATTGGCATAACCTTCTCTAAAAAAAATCGACTCTAGTTGAATTTCGCCTGCTTTATTCCTATATACAAAACGCCCGTGTGGCATATCATTAATAAAATAACCTTCGTAAGACAAATTTTTGGTAGAGTCATTCTTTTTCCAATAACCTTGTTTTAAACCTTTCGCATCCACCCCATTTAAGGTATCATTACTCAATATTTGTGCTTGTGTACACCAAGGTGCCACAAGTAGAATACATCCATACACAAATAAATATAGATAATGCTTTTTTGTTTTATTCATTTTTAGTTATTTTCAAATCTACATATTGTGCAAAATCGGCTAAACTATCAAAACGTGCATCTACATATTTGGCTTTTTTCAAGGCCGTAGGATCGCTTCCTATCAAAACAGTAAGCATACCCAAACGCTTTCCAAACAACATATCCGTAAAAGTATCTCCCACCATTACCGACTGTTTAAAATGTATTTCTGGATAGGCTTTTTTTGCTTTTAAAGCCATTCCTCCCTGAGGTTTACGGTTGAAACTTGCCTGTTCTTTTAAATCGGGACAATAATAAACCGCATCAATCTTTCCCCCTACTTCCTGCACTGCGTTTATCATTTTAGTATGAATGGCATTTAAGTCTTCTTCGCTCATCAAACCTTTGCCAAGCCCTTGTTGATTCGTAACTACAAAAATACGTGCAAACCATTTACTCAAATTAGCTATGGCATATTCCGCTTGATTTAGAAATATAAAATCGTCCGCTTTCTTTACATAATCATCCACATAACGTTGGTTGATAACGCCATCTCTATCTAAAAAAAGAGTCCAATGTGCATCTATTTTACCTAAAACTTGCATTCCTTTCAATTTTGTGGAAATAAAGTACTTTCGATACCCTGACACAACAAATGCCCTAAAAGAATATGTGATTCTTGAATTCTAGGTGTATCTAGCGAGGGAACTACCAAACAAATGTCAGCAATTTCACGCATTTTACCCCCTTTTTCACCAATCATTGCCAAAGTGATAATACCCATTTGTTTGGCTTGTTCAAAAGCCTTATATACATTTTCTGAATTTCCAGAAGTAGAAATACCCACCAAAATATCTCCCTTTTGTCCTTTTCCTTTGAGTAAACGAGCATAAATTTCATTATACGCATAATCGTTGGCCACGGCAGTCAAATAAGAAGTATCCACATGTAAAGCTTCCGCATTTAAAGGAGGTCTATCGTAATAGTATCGTCCAGTCAATTCAGCTGCCAAATGTTGGGCATCAGCGGCACTTCCTCCATTGCCACAAAAAAATATACAACGTCCTTCTCTAAGGCTTTGGCTCATAATATCTATACAATAAAGCAATTTATCCATCAATAAATCATCTTCCAATATTTTTATTTTGGTTTCGATGGAGTCTGTAATTCCTTTTTGCAAATCGGCTATATTCATCTTGATTTTATTAGTTATGATTCTATTTGAGTGTGTTAACAACCCAAGCGTTTCGATATCAAATACGTATTTCTAGTAGAAGAATTACGTCCTATCAATTCGCCTAAATATCCTGCCAAAAAGAGTTGCACCCCTATGAGCATACACGCAATTGCTAAGTAAAAATAAGGAGAGTTTGTAACCAAAGGAGCCGCAATTTCATGCGCCATGCTATATAATTTTTCCGCTCCCAACCAAGCCGAAGCCAAGAAGCCTAACACAAAAATCAGTAAGCCCATAGAACCAAAAAAGTGCATCGGTTTTTTAGAAAATTTACCCACAAAAGTAATGGATAATAAATCTAAAAATCCATTGATAAAACGGTTCATTCCAAACTTAGTAACGCCAAATTTGCGCGCTCTATGCTCCACTACTTTTTCACCTATTTTATCAAAACCCGCCCATTTTGCAAGCACGGGAATATAACGGTGCATCTCCCCATATACCTCTATAGATTTTACAACCTCATTTTTATAGGCTTTCAAACCACAATTAAAATCATGTAAATAAATACCCGACATCTTCCGCGTAGCCCAATTGAACAGCTTAGTAGGCAGAGTTTTAGTTATAGGATCATATCTTTTTTTCTTCCATCCAGATACTACATCATAGCCCTGGTTTATAATCATTTGATATAATTCTGGAATTTCATCTGGACTATCTTGCATATCGGCATCCATCGTAATTACCACATTTCCCTTCGCGGCTTCAAAGCCCACATTCAGCGCGGCCGATTTTCCATAATTCCGTCTAAACTTAATTCCTTTTACATGTTCATTGTTCTCTGCTAACTTTGTAATTACATTCCAGGAATTATCTTTACTTCCGTCGTCCACCAAAATGATTTCATAACTAAAACCTTTGGTATTGGCAACTCTTTCTATCCAAGCTACCAATTCTGGCAGCGACTCGTCTTCGTTATACAAGGGTACGACTACTGATATATCCATAGATGTATGATTTAAGTAATTTTATGCGTTATTTCAGCGTTAATGGTTCCTATTTTATATGCAAATATACAATATTTCTCGAATATTCGCGAATTTTACTCAAATTAGGCAGTGTAATTTGCTTTCGTACTATCGTTCCGAACGAACGAATATCGATAATATTAAAGGAGCTAATGCCGAAATTAAAAACAATTCCTGAAAAGCTATAAAAGCCAAACCCCAAGGTTTTACTTGCGCCAATATTTGTCGATTGGCAATTTTTTCGGTGTCACTGATATCGCCCGTATCCATTAAGTTTATGTGATATTCAACATATTCCAAAGGCAATTCGGGTCGAATCCAATCGATATACAAACCCGCAAAAATAAAATATAAGATTGCGGCCGCCACCCCTATCAATACACAAAAAAGGTAGGCTTGTCGCGTATTTACAACATGATTAGAAATCGGATTTTTTTTATATGCAATCACGGCATACCCCATCACCCCCAATAATACAAGATCCACTATCCACGGATGTACAGTATCCGTTCTATACCCACTAAAATGTGCAATAATTAAACATAGAGCCATTGCTATCACGGCAACTAAACTATATGTTAAGGCAAAAAGGCAAGCGGCACGCGATAATTTACTATTTTGGCGTTTCAATGAGAGTCCCATATATCTATTTTTTTTGCAAAAATACAGGAAATTCATGAGAATTTATGAGAAATATTGAGAAATGTTGAAAGTATAGAAATTTTATTTTTTTATTTTTGTTAATTTGTCTACCTTTGCAAATGGGTAAGTCTTACACGACCAGCTCCTGCTGAATCCCCCAGGGTCGGAAGGCAGCAAGGGTAAGTAGTTGTAGCGGTGCGATGTAAGTAGCTTACCCATTTTTTTTGTATATCGTTTAATAAAAATATGATTATTCAGGTTTTCGAAACAGGGGTCCAAACAAAGCAAATCGACCATATCATTCAATGCATTCGTAATGGAGGTATTGTTATTTATCCTACTGATACAGTATATGGTATTGGCACTGGTTTTTCAAATAGAAGAGCCCTCGATCGTATAGCCCAATTGAAAGGCAAGCGAAAAGACGACTTAGAATTTACGCTTTTATGTAGTGATTTAAGCCATCTTTCTACTTTCTGTAAGCCTATTTCCAATACCGTGTTTCGTTTTATAAAAGAACATACCCCTGGCCCTTTTACTTTTATTTTAGAAGCCAATAACGAAGTGCCCAAGATGTTTCAACGAAAAAAGAAGCAAATAGGATTGCGTATTCCCAATCACGCGCTGCTTCGTCAAATTATTGAAGTTTTAGGCGAACCAATGCTCAATACGTCGATTGTAGACGATCCCAATAGCGAATATGTGACCGATCCTGAATATATCAACGAAAAATATAGTAAAAAAGTAGACTTAATCATTGATGGAGGTATTGGCCTCAATGCCTATTCCACCATTATTGATTGTACGAAAGAACCCTTTGAAATCCTTCGCCAAGGCTTAGGTATAGTTGAATTGTAAATTTGTAACAACAAGGAAATAAGCCTTATAATATATATAACATCGGTTTATTGAACTGTTTTTATTATTAAAATTATTTACATTATGCATGTACATAAAAATTTTATTCTTATTTGTTTTTTTAGTTTCTTCGGAATTAATTTACTCCTAGCTTCCCCTATTACTTATTTAATCAAAGGAACCATTCGCAACGTACCCCCTAATTCGTATGCAAAACTTTTACGATGGAATGGGTATAGATATGCCGTAGATGATTCTTGTTTAATTACCAAAACCAGTTTTACCATTCGAGGCTCCGCAGCTCGCGATGAAATTGCCTATTTATCCTTGAGTAACAAACGCCCCTTCCCTATTTTTCTAGGAAATGATACTTTTTTTGTGTTTGGGGATTTATCCAATATGAGCAA
>JAVVPL010000089.1:0-7168 GCA_036655775.1 Bacteroidales bacterium
ACCGAAGAATCTATGCAAAAAGCATATCAAGAACTTGTGCACCAAACAGGAAAAGGAAAAGAGTATTTAGGGTGGCTCCATCTTCCTAGCGAAATAGACCCAAAATTACTTGCCGAGATAGAAGCAGATGCCCAACGCATACAAAAGATAGCTAAAATTTTTATAGTAATTGGTATTGGAGGCTCCTATTTAGGTGCACGTGCAGTTATCGAAGCATTACATTCGCAAATGCCTCTACTAGAAAGCCCCCAGAAGGCTCCTTTGGTGCTATATGCAGGACATCAATTAAGTGAAGATTATTTGGTAGAACTCTTGGCTCTTTTAGATAAACACGACTATGCACTCACAATAATTTCCAAATCAGGCACCACTACTGAACCTGCCGTAGCTTTTCGTATTTTAAAAAATCATTTAGAGCAAAAATATGGAAAAGCACAAGCTCGCGAACGAATTATTGCGATTACAGACAAAGAAAAAGGAGCTTTAAAACAATTAGCCAATGAAGAAGGCTACAAAACGTATGTAGTACCCGATGAGGTAGGGGGAAGATATTCCGTTTTAACTCCCGTAGGATTATTACCCATTGCCGTGGCTGGTTTTGATATTCGAGCCTTGATAGAAGGAGCAAACACAATGCGTACAGAGCTTTTATCCTCCTCTCAAGCAGAGAAAAATTTAGCGATGCAATATGCTTGTTTACGAACTATTTTTTACGAAGCAGGCAAAAAGATAGAACTTATGGTCAACTATGAGCCTCGTTTATTTTTCTTTACAGAATGGTGGAAACAACTTTACGGTGAAAGCGAAGGAAAAGAAGGCAAAGGTCTATTTCCTGCAGGCGTAAGTTTCACTTCTGACTTACACTCTATGGGACAATATATTCAAGAGGGTCCCAAGCACCTATTTGAGACTGTACTTTCTATCAATAGTCCTCACTTGAGCTTAGAAGTTCCTCATGATAAAGCAAATTTAGATGTAATGAATTTTTTAAGTGGACAACGCCTCAGCTATATCAATGCCAAAGCACAAGAAGCCACCTGTTTGGCTCATCAAGGCGGAGGAGTCCCTACAATTCGGATTTGCGTACCCTCACTCAACGAATTTTACCTTGGGCAATTAATTTATTTTTATGAATTTGCTTGTGGTTTAAGTGCATATCATTTAGGAGTCAACCCTTTTGATCAACCAGGAGTAGAAGCATACAAAAAAAATATGTTCCGACTTTTAGGAAAATAAAATTCCTCCCCCATCTATCAAAGGATGATTTCCCAACTCTACAATATCTAATTTTTCAACCGACAAAAAGTGACGTAGAGCCACTTCATCCACTTTAGATAAAAATGATAAAGAACCCGTAAAGAAGATAGTTTGTTGCCAAACGCCACAACAGCCTCCTATAAAACCATGTTCAAAGCCCTCCAAACAAATAGGTGAAGGGTTGATATACAATACATGTAAACCTTGCGCTTGTAGGGCTTTTTCTATGGATTTATCGGAACATAAAACAGCTTTTTCGTTCACAAATATCGCATTACAACGCGCATAACCTTGTTTGACATGAATACAGTGTCGTTCAGAATCATGAGAGAGTGCATTTTTGAGTATTGCATCTGTATGCTTAAAATTAGCAATTGCATATTTTTTAGAAACCACTACATTGTAAGCCACCGTTTTAGGATAAGAAGTTCCTATAAATTGAGAACCAAAACACCAAGCCTGCTGTTCTTTCTCAAAACATTCGAGCATATTTTGAGGAATATTAGGAGCTACAATCCAAGTATCTGGCATCTTACACATAAAAATATCAGGATGCCCCGCAATGGCACCATACACAATTCCTTCACTTTTAAAACGATAAACATTGCCATACTCAGCCAATTTTTTTGAAATTTCCAAGGGCAAACGCGCATCAATCCAAATCATTGTAGTTTATATTAAATTAAATTCCCTATTTTTCAATTGTTCATTTGTGAGAATACGAAATTTAGGACTCTGTAAAGAAAGTATTTTTTTGTTCAATCCTCCATAGCCAATAGCTGTATTCGACTGACCTGGCGCCACATATAAACTAGAAAAAGATTGTTTAGGGTTCCTTTGAAAATAGGCTTTAAAAATATCACCCCAAATTGCAGTTTCGACCAATTCTCTAAAAGAAGGATGAAAAGGACCTGCAAGATAAGCCTTTCCCGACAATAAACCCTCCGAAGGATGCAATCCGATCCGAATTACTTTGACTCCAGCACTTTCAAATGTCAATAACAAATCTTTACTTTGTTCCACGGCTTGCTCCAAAGGTAGCGCTTGATAGTCTCCTTGCCTATATGCTTGAGCTAAAGCCGTATTTTCTATCACTAAAGTAGGATAAATACGAGTTTCATCAGCCTTAAATCGAATAATTTCCTCCGCCGTAAAACGGGCTTTTTCAGGCGTATCACCAGGTAAACCTATCATCATTTGCAAACCCAATCCAAAACCCATCGCCTTAATTTTGGCCGAAGCCACTTGCACATCTTCCTTACTATGCCCTCGTTCCGCTAAACGTAAAACCTCTGCATCCAACGATTGGGCTCCTAATTCAATCGTTTTCACATGATATTTTTTAAGTAATGCCAATACCGTATCATTAATATCATCTGGACGAGTCGACAAACGAATTCCTTGGATTTGCCCCTTTTCTATATAGGGTTGCACTTCTTGTAAATAAGCCTCTTGCAAAGGAAGCGCCAAAGCCGTAAAATTACCACCAAAAAAGGCAAATTCAGTATACGCATCCCTGGGGATGCCAGGTAAATATTGTTCAATAAGAGGGTGTATAGCCAAAGGAGAGGGAGCTTGTTGTTCTCCCGTAATTTGCATTTGATTACAATAACAACAACGATGTCGACAAGCTAAATGAGGAATAAATAGAGGAATTCTAATATTTTTCATACTTCCAAGGTCGACTTAACGCACCACCGTAATAGTACCTCTTTCTTCCAATTTTCTATTGCCCACACTCTCACGATAATAATATACATAAACCGCAGGCTGTACCCAATTCCCTTTATACGTACCATCCCAGCCCACATTAAAATCACGACTTTCAAAAATCAATTTACCATTACGCGTATAGATAGCAAAATAATAATTTTTATAAGGTTCGTAAATACCAATGGGTTTGATTTCCTTACTAAAACCACCTAATTTAAAGGCATTAGGCATCATCACATTAGAACATTCTTTTACATAAATCGTATCGTAAATTCGATTGGCACATCCGCCTACCGAATCAGCCATCAGCAAATCGACATAACAAATCAAAGTATTTTTAGGACGTAAGTGTAATTCGGAATCAGTGCCCCCATTATACCAACGTACCCGTTCTGCCATGGACGAAAGTACAGTTAAAATCAATTCATCTCCAAAACAAAGGGTATCTACCGAAGACACAATAGAGCCTTGAGGTAGCGAAACAATCGCCGTATGCGTTTTCTTTTCTCTGCACCCAAACCGATCGGTAGCTATTACAGAAGTTCTCACCGTATCTTCTTTGATGGTAATATAAGTCATTGTCCCTGTATCCCCCGTACTCCAAAGTATATTACTCGCTTCTTCTATACGTAACATCACCGACCTATTCGGACAAAAAAAACTGTCCGCGATAATTTCAAATCTCGCACTTTGGTTCACTATTACCCAAACTGAATCTTCCGTATAACAATGATTACTATAGCCATTTTCAAGTATAGGATAATCGGATACCTGCACTCTATAAAAAGTATCTCGCAAGGGGCGAACATTAATGTAGGGGGTAGTTCCGTCGGTATTCCAGGCATAGAAAGCGCCTCCTATCACGCCAATGTGCGCATCATTTCCCTTACAAATTGTATCGTTTATTTTCTCTATCTGTGGAGGGGTAGTTGCATAGATCTTTACAGTATCCGTTGCTACTAGTACAGCATTATCGTACAAACGCACCCAAATTTCCATAGAATCTTTGGGAGTCACTACAATAGAAGAGGTCATTTCATTCGTACTCCACTGTATCTGAGGTACTAAAATCGAACCCGCATTTGAATAATCTAAACTTAGATGAACCTTTTCTCCCACACAAACCACATTCCAATCATAAAAAATACGTATAGATTTGGGGGCCATACACACACTATCTTTTGCCACTACTTCCGATTTTCCTTCTATGGAAAAACAAAATAACATCAAAAATATAAGTATGTATTTAAATCTACCCATGGTTTATTAAATTGTTTTCAACTTACTTAAAACACTTTTATCCAAGTGTAACTTAGCATATTCGGGGGTTATGGTTAGTTTCTTTTTTTTATTCTCCGAAGGAATTGTAAACATTGCATCCATCATAATGGCTTCAATAATAGAACGCAAACCTCTAGCACCTAACTTAAATTCCATCGCTTTATCTACTATAAAATCCAAGGCTTCAGTTGTAAATTCCAATTCAACGCCATCCATGGACATCAATTGCTTATATTGACGTACTAAAGCATTTTTAGGTTCTGTTAAAATTTGTTTAAGGGCTTTTTTATCTAAAGGTAAAAGCGTAGTAAGCACAGGAAAACGCCCCACCACCTCAGGAATTAAACCAAAACTTTTTAAATCTTGAGGCGCTACATAATTGATTAAATCCTTTTTCTCTATTCTTTCCCGTTTTTTATCATTCCCATACCCAATCATTTGTGTTTGCATACGAGAAGCCACTTTACGTTCGATTCCGTCAAAAGCACCCCCTGCAATAAATAAAATATTACGCGTATCTATCGCAATCATTTTTTGATCAGGATGTTTTCGTCCGCCTTCTGGAGGCACATTGACCACGGCACCCTCCAATAATTTAAGTAATGCTTGTTGCACCCCTTCGCCCGATACATCTCTCGTAATGGACACATTATCTGCTTTGCGTGCAATTTTATCAATTTCATCAATAAATACAATTCCTCTTTGAGCAGCTTCTACATCATAGTGAGCAGCTTGTAATAGCCGCACTAAAATATTTTCCACATCTTCGCCCACATACCCCGCTTCGGTCAATACCGTTGCATCTGCTATACAAAACGGCACATTCAACATGCGAGCAATGGTCCGTGCAAGCAAGGTTTTACCTGTACCTGTTTCGCCTACTAAAATAATATTTGATTTATCTAATTCAATATCTTCTGCTCCTTTTTGAGCAAAATGATTCAGTCTTTTATAATGATTATAGACCGCCACCGCCAAGGTTTTTTTGGCTTCTTCTTGACCTATAATATAGGTATCCAAAAAACTTTTTATGTCTGTGGGTTTTTTAAGTTCCAAGAGGGCCTGTTTTGTATGATGAGTCATTTTTCCAAATGCCTCATCAAATTGAGTGCTTATATCGGCCGCACAATCTCGACAAATACACGCATCCAAAGAACAAACCACTATTAAGTTTTCATTTTCTTCTCTTCCACAAAATGAACACTTTACCTTATTTTTTTTCGCCATCGTTTTTATTCTAATATGAAAAGCCCCTTTCTTTCTTAAAAGGCAATAAGTTACAAAATTACAATAAATCTCTTAGACTCGCAACAAAAGAGAAAAATAATTAGCTTGGTTTTCGCACATAATGGGGCATTTCCATAGGGATTTCCATCGAAAGTTCCATAAATCCTTTATACTCTCCTTGCTCAAACCAAGGCGTTTGATAAATCAGTTTTTTGACTCCATTTTTCTCTATGGTATAGGCATTTTTACAAGGTTTTTGCAACATACTTTTGAGTTTAGTACGTGCAGGTTCTGGATGACAATTTAATACATTATCTCCAACAAGATGTCCCCCACCCGATTTTTCAAAAGTTTTTTTTGATTTTTCATTCATTTCCAAAATTTCACCTTCTTTACTACATATAGTAACGGCAAGATCTAGCTCTTTGAAATATTTATCCATAATCATATAATTTTCGACAAAAATACTATTTATTTATCGAATCACATCCTTAAACACAAAAAATTTTATGTATATTTTGTTTACTTAGAGGAAATCCCCCTTTTAAAACAAAATGCTCCAAACGCTTTCTAAATCTAATTTATGGCAATTAAAATTAATATTTGAGCCGCAAGCACCCTCAAAAACATAGTTAAAGGATAGACTGTTGCATAAGCAATCGAGGCTTTATCATTGGAAGAAATTCCATTTGCGTAAGCCAAAGCTGGCGGATCCGTAGTACTTCCAGAGAGTAGGCCCATCAACGTATTGGCATCCAGTTTGTATTTCCATATCGCAAACATACCCACAAGGAATAAAGGAATAAGCGTAATAGCAAGCCCATATAATACCCACCAATAACCACCACCCACAATTGTTTGTACAAATTGTTCACCCGCACCCAAACCCACGGCAGCCAAAAAGATTGAAATACCTATTTCTCTAAGCATCATATTCGCACTCGTAGTTGTAAATGTCACCATCTTATAATAGGGTCCATAACGACTAATGAGTTTGGCCACAATCAGTGGACCTCCTGCTAAGCCCAATTTGATGGGTTGAGGAATACCCGGTATCACAAAAGGAATAGAGCCAAACAAGACCCCCAAAAATATACCAAAGAAAATAGGAAGTAAGTTTGGATGTTCCAATCGTTTCATGGAATTTCCTAACAAATCGGACACTTTCGCAATGGCACTTTCCGAGCCCACCACCGTAACCCTATCGCCCATTTGCAATCTCAAATCGTAGACCGCTACCAAGTCGACCCCTGCACGATTAATTCTCGTAATGTTTACATTGTACAAAGAGCGAATATTTAATTCTCCCACACTACGCCCCTGGACTACTTCTTTAGTCACTACGATACGTCTATTTACTAAATCGGAACCTAGATTTGTGTTGACTTCATTTTCATTGTCAACTCTTTTTCCTAAGAAAAGTACCAAAGATTCTATACATTCGGGATTGGTTACCACTCGTAAGATATCTCCTTGTTTAACAATGGAAGATTCAGTGGCCACTTCCACTTTAGAAGACGAGCGAATAATTCGAGAAACGACAAAATCTCTATGCACTAATTGAGTTATTTTTTTGATGGAATAACCATCCAAGGATTTGCGAATTCGTATATCCACACAATTTACTTCATTGTTTTCGGGTTTAACCTCCTCGGTAGCCACTTTGGCTAATTTACTTTTAAAAACCGTA
>JAVVPL010000090.1:0-7136 GCA_036655775.1 Bacteroidales bacterium
CCTTTAACGGTGGTGATCCCTCCAAATTCATAAAATCCAAGTCTATATAAATTAGAAATAGATTGACTTCCACTCCATGCTCCAAAATCTTTATATGAATTTATTTCGTGAGGGGTTCCTGCATAAAAGCGTTCTAAAAACCAACCTCCAGACTGGTTATCAATACCGCCATAAGGATACGATTCGTAGCTGGTAGTCATCCTCCCTGAATTGATAATCGTCTGCTGCCCCGTACTCGGCCCATTATAATAATACATATAATCCGAAGGTGAAGCAATATTCGATTTCCACACCGTATCTATCCTCAAAATCCCTGCCGCTGACCCATGTATTTCGTTCCCCGAAACCTTATAACTCAGCGCTCCCGTACCCGTATAATTCCCATCCCCCACATCGAACCCTCCCCCAGTCGTCGGATAAGCATAATACACTACATCCCAATCTATTATACAAATATAAAATTTATATAATTATTGAAAATAACAGCAATTTTTTGCGTAAAATAAAAATGAATTTTGTGTAATTTTTATTGAAGTAATTCTTTAAAAACTTCAAAAACCCTCGAATAGGGAGTGTGAAGATTTTCCAAATTTAGAGTTTTTTTGGTAGCATTATTGATTGCTATTTCAAGTTTCGATCGAAGTTGAATATATAAATTATTCTTGGTAAAATATTCTATACTTTTTTCATAATTTTCAATACGGCCGTTCTTTTTTAATTCCGTAATTACTTCGTCACAATTACAAAACTGGCGATCTGTATACATAAAATGTAATAATAACCAAAATTCAAAAGCGGGGTTGCTTTCAATAAAACAGATAGAATTTTTATGTAATTTAATACAAGCTGCTTTTTCTTTTATATAGGCTTGTTTGCGAGTCGCGTGCCATATCTGCTATTTTTTAGAAATAAACACACTCCCTAATATCGGTTTTGCCCCAAATTTTCCCGCATTATAAGCATTGAGAAAAGAGGCTCCATTTCGGATATTGAAATCATCAAGAGAGAATAATTCTGTCGATCCATCTGCTTGTTTTTCGGTAAACCAAATTACATCTTTACGCAAATCGTCGGTATCTAAAAATTGAAGATTATGCGTACTAAAAATAAGTTGGGAACGCTTTGCATTCACTAAAAATAAATTTACAAAATGAGCAAATAAGTCAGGATGCAAAGAGTTTTCAAGTTCGTCAATGGGTATAATCGCATTGCGTTCAAGTAAAGTATTCAAAATGGTTCCTAAGCCATAATAGCGCATGGTTCCTGCCGATTCAAGTGGGTCGGGCAAATAATGTACGGACGATTTACCATCCACCGAAATGGTATGTTCAAAAAGTAATTCCGTATTTTGAGGATTGGTTTCATTTTGTTGAACATCAAAACCCGAAATATTAAAATCGGCACGATGCAACAAGTCGAGTAAAAATAGTTTATTTTCTTTTTCAGTTTCTACCTCTGCGGTTGCCCACATCCTTAAGTCTGTCTGAGGTAATAATATGGGTAACCATTGCTTTAAAAAGTAAGTATACACGCGTTCTAGCTCAGGAAATATAAAATTTGCTGTTGCATACGCTGAAACAACACTCATATTACTAAGTGTATTTACCTGTAATTTATCCTGTTCCGCAGCATTCAATTTGATTTTATTGCCTAACTGAATATGGGTAATTCCCTCTATGGTATCCCGTGAAAAAATCTCTGCGGGTTGCTTGCCTGGATAATATTTTAGAGTTTCTTTTAAAACAGCGCCATCATTGATTTCTAGGGCATAGATATGTTTGATATCTCCAATAAAAAATGTCAATTCAAAAACACCCGATTCTTTTTTTGTGGTATCATCTAAAAGAAATGGAATAAATCCGATAGGTTGTGTTTTATTGATTTTAGGAGAGATCGCTATTCTTCGTAAAAAGTCTAAAGCCAATAATATATTTGTTTTACCCGAGGCATTTGCTCCATAAAGAATACCTAGTTTTAAAACTTTTGTGCCGTTGATAGTGGTGCAATAATATTCCTCAGAAACCTTATCTGCTGAGGCTTCAAAGCTCAATACTTGCCAATCTTTTGCGGATCTGAAATTTTTAAATTTAAACTCTAAAATCATAACTCAATATATGTAATATGTCTTTATTTTGCAAATATAGCAAATTAAATTCAATATATTGTATTTTTACTTCTAAATTTTATCCCCCCCCTCTATTCTCTCCGCCTATTTTTTTTATATCACCACCACACTCCTACTCACTCTTTCTCCTCCTCTAAGTTGTATGCGCATCACATAATTTCCTTTTGGGTAATGGGCCACATTGATAAACACTTTTTGAGTTTGTGGTTTGATTTTTTCATAAATTTGACCTTCGAGATTCAGAATTTCTATACTTTCAATATTTGTGCTCGCTTCCACGCATACTTGACTATTCGCAGGATTAGGATAGATTTTTATTGATTTTGCATTGAAAGAAATCGATTCATTGCTAATAGGTTTTTTTGCAAATACTTTATGAAGTGTATCGTTGGTATATATACTATCTTTGTCGAGTTTGGTGTAGATCACAAAGGAATATTCTCTATTGGGCAACATATTCATGGTTTTTGGGAAGGTATATTCTATGCTTTGACCTACTTCAATGGGAGGGGTTTCGGCTTTATAGGTCATCGTATTCATTTTTAAGATTACAGGACATGCACTAATGGCATATTGACCATAATTTTTCACTTTAAAAGTCACTGTTTCTTTGCTACTAAAAGGAGGCTCTACTGGGGCTATCAAGGCTTCGATACCTACATCTGGACGTGCGGAAGTAATACGAATTTCTTTGCTGTTATTTGCCAGATTGGTATCCTTGGCAAGGACTATACTTACTTTGATTGTATATTCTCCAGGGGTATATAAATTTAAAGGTTTTTGGAATGTATAGCTTAGTTTTTCGTTGGCCTTCATCTTTAGGGTATCCATCATCAAGGGCGAGCCATTCAAATCGCAACGTAGAACTACATTTTTGATTTTATAGGGGGAGGCATTTTTGATAGAGACACTCAAATTTTCGGTACTATCCAAGATACCACTCGCTATAGGACTCTCGATGGAAAGCAGCTGCATATCATACACGGTATCCACGGGAGGCAAAGGAGGGGTTTTTAAACTGATATCATCCAATAATAAACGTTGCCCTTGGTAATCGCTAGTTATTTGAAAAGCCAAATGATAGGTGCCACTTTTCTTTACGCGCAAGCTATCCTTAAAAGGCATATACACATTGTTTTCTATCGAGTCTAAAGAAAAAAGAGCGGGGCGAGCCTTTTCTAAACTATCGGGACGAATGCTGTTAAGAAGATAGACTTGAAGTTTTTCTCGAGCTGAAGTGTTGGTTCTATACTGAAACTCAAACATGTAGAGAGAATCGGAGCTAAGATTGATACAAGGAGAGAGTAACCAATCGTTTGCACTACTTCCATCGGAAGCGCCTGTATAAAGCATATACGCAGCGCCTTTGTACGAAAGATTGCCGATGGCTTTTTCCCAGCTGCGATCATCTTTATTGGCATCATATATCGACCAGTTAAATTTTTCCTTGGCTTCAAAACCCGAGAAGAAAGGGGTGGTTTGTTCTTGCTGACGTGTGACTACATAAAAAGCTGTGGTATCATCTGCATGATTGACATCCGTTGGTAAATTAATCCAAATTCGTACCGAATCTTTGGTAAGTCCCGTAAAATCCCAAGGCGTTTTTAAAGTATATCTTGTTTTTGTATCGGGCGCAAGGCTCAAGTTTATAATTTCTTCTACGCTTCTGGATTTACTTCCAAATTGAATACGAATAGGTATATTTTCCACCTCTACAATTCCATGATTTTGAATTTCGATACTTATGGTTTCGTTTGATCCTAGATCACAAATCTCGGTGGGGGGAGGAAGCAATTTTGTAATTTGTACATCGGTTCGTCCCGCAGAGATACTATCGGTAATAAGCATTTTGTCGAGTCTAAAGTCTTTGGCTCCTGCTTCACTATAATTGTGAAATGCCAAATAATATTTCCCATCGGTGGGCACTTTAAAATATTGCAATTTATTTTGATACGTTGTATTGGCCATATTAGGCATATTTACAAGGGTATCAGCAATATTAAAACTATTTTTGTCTTTTCCTCTATTAAAATTATACATAATTCTAAAATTTGGATTTTTTATATTGCCTTGGGTGCCCACAGCATAGTAAAAACGCAAACAATAGGTGGTATCTTTGGAAAAATACATACTTTGAGAAATAAAATATTCATTTGAACTTTTGGAAGAAGATAGTGCGTGGAGTGAACCTTTACCACTGTATGCTTTGTCGGGATGTACTATGGAATCGATCACCCAAGGAGTTTGGGCGTTTTCATCACTTTGCGCCACCGACCAAGAACTTAAATCTTCCCCCGCTTCAAAATCAAGTTTTATGGGAATTTTTTGAGGCTCTGGCACTTTTATAGTCAGCGATAAGCTGTCGTTTTCTGGATGTTTATCGCCATGGCAGCTTATCCATGCTTTGATTTTAAAAATTGAACCTTTGGTAAAATCAATTTTATTATTTGTAAAATCAATGGATCCATTGGCATACGCTTGAATATCGACGGGAGCAAGCATGGAAACTAAAGGATCGTCATTTAGTTGATAATAAAAACGTACATTTCCTACTTCTAGCACCTCATTGGTAAGACTTTTGTATTTTAAGGTAAGCACTTCCTGGCTGATACCTGCGGCGGCATTGGGAGGCAGTAGAACTTCTGTTAAAATCATATTGGTATCATTCACCAATTTGGGATCAGAAATTAAGATATTGTCGAGTCGAACCGTAGCATTTTTATTCGGAGCCCCGTAATACTTAAATGCCACACTATACGCAGTGGTGGCAGGGGCTGTAAATAATTGCGTTTTACGTTCATACGCATTGCCTGTTGGGATTGCTTTCCAGCTTAAGTCGCGGCTGGTATCCGCCACTTTGTAATTATAACTTGTAACAAGCACTATTTTGAGCGAATCTTTTTCGCTTCCGCTAACTCTATACGAAAGTCGGTATTCTTTTCCTTTTTCCAAGGTTACGGGATTGGTAAATAACCAATCATTGCCCGCATGGCCATCGGATCCATCGCCTGCTACATGGCCTTTGATTTCTGCATATTTTGTACTATTGTAAGCCGCTAGAGGATCTGTTTTTATTTGCCAAGTGACCTGATCTCTATTTACATCTACAATGGCTATGTCTTTATTGATTTTGTCCTCTTCAAAGCCTTGATTAAAAGGAATACTTCCTACGGGCATTTCTTCCATCCCTACCTTATCGATACTAATTCCTCGACGAGTGCCTTTACTGTAAGCCTTAAATCCAAGATAATAGTTTGCACTTTGTGTGGATGTGAAATAGGTAGTGGCTTCCATATATCCTTCTGCATTGATTTCTCCTCCCAAAATAGAGGTAAACTCTTCGCCCGTCCAAATGGGCACTCCTTGGTTTGGATTATTGATATTGGTCGACATATTGAGCTGTAAATGTTCACCCATATTTGATAAAGCTTTATACCAAAAATGTACTCTATATGTTTTGCCTGCTTCTAAGCTGATGCAAGGCGATATGAGCCAATCATTCACTGTATCTGAAGCTGTATTGATGGTGGCACATTCATTTCCATTGTGGCCCTGAAAAGTCCAGGTATTTGTGGATTCAAAATTTTTGGCAAGAATATTCCAACCTTCTCGTTCAAGCGCTGTAAAATCTGTTGAAAAAGGCGGAATTTGACTTGTTGTTGTATTGGAAATAAAGATGTTTTTTAGGGTATCATTGGTTTGATTTTCATCGTTTGGATTTTTGTCAATCCAAGCACGTAGCGTATAGGTTTTTTTCTTTGCTAAATTTGCGGGGGTTTTAAAACTGAGTAGGGCTTCTTGTTGGGTAACTAAATTGGGAAGCACAAAATCTTCTTTTACGGGTGTGGCTCCATCGACTTGATAATATACGGTAAGCTGTTGTACGGGATCCAAACCTTTATTTTTAAAGCGCAGTTTTATAATTTCAGACTGAGTTAAATTACAAGCCGACAAAGGGGCGACAAGGGCTCCTAAGGCATGGTCGGCGGTGGTGAATTTTTCGACTTTAAACTCTTTGATATACACGGGTCCTTGGCCCATATCGCTCAACAATTCTATGGCAATGGCATAGACTCCATCGGTGGGAATTTGGTTTTTGTCCAATAAAAGATCTACACATTGCAGGCTTCCTTTGCTGATATTATTAAAATTTCCTATTAAAGCGGTGGGGGACAAAATCCCTAGTTGTTCAAATCCATCTGTTCCTTTTTGAGGGGCCAACCACACTTTTAAATGATTTATCGAAGCCTCTTGGGTGCTTACTATGGTAAAACTCAATTTATATTTTTCACTGTTTTTTAAAGAAAGACAATGGGAATACAAATTGGGATTGGCATCTACCGACGACATATCTATTCCTGGATAATAGATCGCCAAATTGGTACCTTCGCCAGGAATAGCTTGATACGACCATTTTTGAATTGCAGGGTCTTCACCTAAAGGAAATTGTTGTGACCAATAGGTAGATTCGTCTGTTGGTTTTTCGGAGGTGCCAAAATTGGGAATATAAGGAAAAGCCTTGGCCGAGGGACTTCCGATACAATCTTGTATTTTTGCGACTTTGTAGAGCGGTATTGCATTTTGAGAACTTTGTTTTTGTGCATCCATACTAAAGGATGCCAAAAATAATACCGAAAAAATAAGGGGTGAAAAAGTCTTCATTTTTGTATAGAATTTTGTCCGACCCAATAAGCTATTCTTTATAAAAGACTAACAATCATTTGAGAGGGTATTTGGAACAAAAATACAAAAAAAATATGAATAAATAAAATTCTGAGAGGCAATTCAATATTTTTTACAGCAATCTTTTGAGATGATTTTATGTATAATTTCATATACTCAACGCAAATAAAGTCAATAGAGATTTTGAGTAAGTCTAGTTAGTAAGACCCAATTCATCTTGCATTGCTTGGTCGAATATAGACTTCTTACTTTCCGTAAAGAACGGCAGACCCCAAATAGAGTATTTAGATGTTTTATTTGTGAATAGCTTATCGGCTTTATCTTTTAT
>JAVVPL010000091.1:0-6793 GCA_036655775.1 Bacteroidales bacterium
CCACCTTCCAAGTAGCAGGAAAACAAGGAGTGCCTTCAAATCCTTCGGAAAGAATAGCTGTACTTGTACCCGCCGAAGGTAGTTTTAAAGATGTTGGCGATTTTAAATCACTTAGGATTGGAGCGGCATAAATTTGCGTGACCAAACCTAGACTTGCCATTATACATGCAAGCATCCATAAAGTAAATTTTCGTTTCATTGTCTTGTTGTTTATTTGTTCTTATTTGTTTTGTTTGTCTTTTTTTTGTTCCATCGAACGTTTGATAGCGAGTGTCAATTTATCTAAAACTATATTTTGGCTTTCTATATTTGTAATTAGCATTTTTATTTCCTTCTCTTGTTCTCCAAGCGAGAGTTTTGAATTTGATTTAGATTCTTTTTGCTTTTTATCATTTTCTAAATTGCTCATTGATCTTTTTTTGAATTTTATATTTAATAGGTTGAACATTTATTTAACGAAGGCAAATATAAGCACTATTTTGAAATAAAATAATAAAACTACCACTTCAAAGTCCCTCTACGCACATCAAACTACCCCTTCAAAACCCCTTCACTGAAAATTAAATTGATGCAAATCAGCATATTAATAATATATACTTGTTTTTTATGATTTTAAGTATGTTTTTTATTTGTTTTTCAATCTCGTTTTTAACATTCTTTTTTCTGCATTTTTTTTCTGCATTTTTTCTTTTTAATTGCTATATTTAATTTTCTTTTCTGCATTTTTTTGTATCTTTGTGACCCTTATTAAATTATGACAAATGTTTCAAAATAGTAAATTTTCTCTAGGTTTGTGCTGTATAGTGACCTTGCTCCTATCTTTTACTACTATAGCTCAAAAAGATCCGTTATGTATTGCGTATGCTAAAAGTACAAAATCTACAGAAAAAATTACTATCTTACGTCAAATTGTAGAAAAATATAAAAATCTACAAAGCGATACCGCCTACGTTTATTGTAAAAAAGCACAAAATTTAGCAAACGAATTGGACAATAAACGCCTTTTCAATGAATTTTCCTTAAAAGAAGGTGAATTGGAACGTTTTATGGGCAATTATTTAAAAGCGATGGATTGGGTAGAAACCTCTATAAAAAAATCTAAAGAATATAAAGATAGAGCAATGCTTGCCAAAGGCTATTTAATTTTAGGTAAAATCCAATTAGACCTATCCATTATGGATCTATCGTATACAAGTGCCACCCAAGCTCTCACTCTATTTAAAGAATTGAAAGATCCTCGAGGTGAAAGAGAGGCTATCAATTTATTAGGCTGTGTTTTACTAACCGAAAACAAATCCGAAGAATCCATCCCCTATTTTTTACAAGCCCATCGTATTGATAGCATTCACCAATACAATGATTTTTTATCGGCCGATTATTTGAATTTAGGCGTTGCCTACATGCAATTATCTCAGACTAACAAAGCCAAAGAATATTATCAAAAAGCCTTAAGTATTAGTCGACAATATAATTATGTATTTCAAACCATTTCGGGACTGCTCAATTTAACAGGAATCTATCTAGCTACTGAAAATTATCAAGCGGGTTTAGATTGCAGTTTGGAAGCTTTGGAATTATCCAAAAATTATGCACACAAAAAACGTTGGGTTCAATCCACGTATAGCGTAGGGGAATTATATTGGAAAATTGGAAATGGGGCCAAAGCCATTGAATATTTAACTCAAACCGAACAATTGAGTAATACCTTTGGATATATTGAATTAGCAAAGCTCTCCACTTTGCTGTTATCCGATTATTATTATGCGCAAAATCAATATCAAAAAGCCTATCAATACAAAGCTCTATCTAGCCAATACAGCGACTCTCTCTCCAAAAAACAAAACATAGATAATCTCAATCGTTTACGTTACGAAACCCAATACCAGCAAGCCGAGAAAGAGAGAGAATGGCAAAATAAAATACGCAATTTAGTCTTTGGATTTATTATCTGTATTTTACTTCTCATTATTATACTCTTCGTATTTTATTTTAATCGTCAAAAATTAAAAGTAAAAAATGCAGAACTAGAAAAACAAAATTTAAGTAATAAATTAGAACACAAAAGCAAGGAAGTAATTACAAAAATTATGTTTCTCCGAAAGAAAAACGAAGCCATTAGTACGATTGCACAAAATTTACTCGACTCTAAACATCTTTTCAAAGAAGAAAACCAACCCGTCATTACCAATGTAGTCCATGAATTACGCAATGCTTGTAAAGATGAAAGTTGGAAAGAATTTGAATTGCGTTTTGAAGAAGTACATACCGATTTCTTCAAAAAATTAAATGATCGTTTTCCCGATCTCACTCAAAATGATAAACGTCTTTGTGCGTATTTACGTTTAAACATTTCAACCAAAGATATTGCAAGTCTTCTCTATCTTTCCGTAGCAGGAGTGGAATCGGCGCGATACCGACTCAGAAAAAAACTGAACATCAACAGTACCGATGTTGATATTGTTCAGTTTTTAGAAAATTTATAACTTAGTCTAACGAAACTATATATTCCACTAAGTTTTTGTTTTCATCTCTAGAAAGTGCATACGTAAAACTTCCTGACACATTTTTACAACCCGACTGAATACAAAGTTGCTTAAAATTAACTAGTTTTAATATTTTTACTTTTGCATCAAATTCGCGTATTGCTTGTGCATCATTTTTTTTGATAGCCTCTTCCATTGATTTGGCATTATTGTCGTAATATTCAATCTTTACATATTGATTGTCTTCTAAATATTTTAGCACGACTAAAGCTGCAATCGGGCCATTGTCACTGTGTACATCCAGCGTAGATACCCCAAAACTATAAAACGCTTCTACTTCTTTTTGGCAAGAGCCAAACAAAACCATAGTAATTATCAGTGCAATTACTCGCAAATATGAATTAATTTTATACATTCTATTTAATTTTTTAAATTTATTTTATGCCAAAGATAGTATTTATTTTACTAATGCACTCTCTATTGCCTTTTTTAGTTCGTCTTTGCTCATTGCGCCCTGTGAAATTTGAGGGTCGCCATTCATAGGACAAAACAAAAGAGTTGGAATACTACGAATACCAAAGGCTTCAGCCAATTCTTGTTCTTTTTCAGTATCTATTTTATAGATATTAATTTTTCCAGCATATTCCACAGCCAATTCATCCAATATAGGCGCTAACATTTTGCAAGGGCCACACCAAGAGGCATAAAAATCGACAATGCAAGGCTTATCCCCTAAAAATTTCCACTCTTTAGGTGAAGTTTCAAAATTAGCTACTTTGGTTAAAAATTCGGCTTTTGTTAAAGATTGTGTTCCCATGTTTGTTTGTGTTTTTAGCGTATTTTTTTCATTTGTTTGAGGGGTCTTTTTTTGGTTGCATGCATTTAAAAAAAACACCAGAGAAAGTAAACATACGAGTGTTGTTAGTTTTGTCATCGTGTAAATATTTATAAATTAAAGGTTCGTAATTTTAATTTGTTTCTTCTATGTATATTTTCCTTTGGAAATCATTTTGCAAATGTACGCTATATTTTTGAAATAAAAAAATATAGCGTATTTATTGGAAACTAATTTTATTTCTTTACCTTTGTTTAATTTATCTATATTCTTTGATAAAGAAACAATTAAATTACTAATTAAACCCAAAAATTCATGAAAAATCAAGACTTTTTTTCAAATGCACCGGAACAACCTATGACAATGGGAAATTGGCTAATCACACTTTTGTTGATGGCAATTCCTCTAGTCAATTTTATTTTACTGTTTATTTGGGCTTTTGGCACCAATACAAATACAAGTAAATCAAATTGGGCAAAGGCTTCCCTTGTTTTAATGGCCATTTGTTTATGCTTTGGCTTTCTTTTTTATGGCAGTATTTATTCTTTTTTTAGTCCACTTATCTAATGCCAAATTATCACAATTGCGCCCACACAAATAAGTCCACCTCCTATAAGTACTCTGGCACTCATAGGTTCTTTTAAAATAAAAAAAGATAATAAAATGGTAAATACAACACTCAATTTGTCGATGGGCGCAACGCGTGAAACATCCCCTATTTGAATTGCTTTAAAATAACACAACCACGAAAGTCCCGTAGCTACCGCCGAAAGAATTAAAAACAACCAGGTTTTTCCATTTAATTCTTTAATCCCATGTAAATTATTTCCTGCAAGGACAATTCCCCAAGTAAGTAAGAGAATAAAAAAAGTACGAATTGCGGTTGCTAAATTTGAATTTACATTCGCAATACCTATTTTTGCAAAAATAGCAGTTAGAGAAGCAAAAACGGCCGATAAAAGTGCATAATATTTCCACATAATCTCCAAAATTGAAGCACAAATATACAATTATTTCAATAAATAATTTGTATTAAATTCTCCATCACTTAGACTTTTTGGCATCATTGCTTTTTGGAGGCACCATAGTGCGAATATGCTGTTTTCTATTTTTTACAAATTGATCAAACGCTTGCCTTCTTCAATAATCGCATCCCTTCCTTGGGCTATTTCACTTTCTTTCAAATCAACTCGAATATCAGGTTCTATTCCCCCTTCAATATGTTTTTTTTGCACATCCAAGGTGGGCGATGCCGAAAAACGCAACAACCATCCACAGGGCAATTCAGCCGAAAAAGGAAGTCCTCCTCCCCCACCAGTTTTATCACCCACCAGAATCACATTAGGCAAATAACGCATCATATTTACAAAATCATTAGCGGCACTATAACAAGATCGATTGGTCAAAACCACTACTTTTTTGGTCCATTTTTGTCCTGAATATGCTTGTAAATAAATTGGATTTGGTTCCGAAAACGCATCATGACCTTTGCCTATTTTATATAACATATATCCACAAAGTACTTTTTCTTCCGTAAATCGACTCGCCAATAATTGCCCATTTACGAGCTCGCCACCCCCATTGTTTCGGATATCAAGAATCAAGCCTTTACAGTTCTTAAAATAGCTTAAAACAGCACTTATATTGCCATTACCTATACCACTTGAAAAACTACTATAGCGAATATACCCTACATTACGATCTAAAATTGTATATTTGAGACCCGCGGCTATTTTATAATTTTTTTTCAAATAGTATTTATCCAACAAATCTTGTGAAAAATTATCGGGATAATCCGAGTACCATTGCGTATAGCGTGCCACATCAAAAGCGCTATACAAATTCACATGCCCATCCTTAAGTTGTGAAAGTAAATCTCCAAAAACATAAAACAATTGCGCATCACTACGTGCGCTCTTTACTTTGGGCAAATACACCCCATAGAGGCTATCCCAATTTATATTTTTATACGTAAAAAAACAATATTTTTCATCCAGTATTTTCCAAAGTGTATTATAATTATCAATCGCGGTATTGGGAATTGGATCTTCTTTTTTACAAGAAGAAAACAAGCATAAAAAGCCACATAAAGCGAGTATTTGAAAACATTGACAATTTTTGTATCTGTACATTGCATTATAAATAAAAATCCGCAGGTAAATTGGCAGGTTTCACCGCCTTACTCCCACTGACATTAATTAAATTATAGACCACCCCAAATTGCAAGCTATGAAAATGATTTCTTTGCTGAATTTGATGAATCGTACGCCACTGGGATTGCTCCAAATAAGTCAAACGTAAGATTGCATGCGGCAAATAAAAATCCAAACTCAATTGATGTTGCATTTTGAAAGTGTTGTGAAAAAAAGTAAAAGCGATATAATCGGAAGGGGGCAAACCCACCATAAACATTTCATAATACGAAGCCCCATACGGAGGAGCAAAAGTCACTCCCAACAAAGGAATGGAAAGTCGATGACGCAAACTAAAAACTTGTTTTTTGATCTTAAAATAATAGGTCAACATATATGACAGCTGCAAATCGAGCGCAACATCAATTACAGCTGGATTGTTTCCATTACGTGCATTGTAAAATCCACCTGCTGAAAATGAAGCCAAGCCCCCAAGGTGCAAATGTAAAGGATCTAACAATTTCCATTTTCCATACAAAGCCCAAAAAGCTTGTAGATGTAACGAAAGCGCATTAGCCGTTTGATTATACGGATTGACCTGCCCTCCATATATGTGCACAAACCACTGTTGAGCCAAGTCTATCGATTTTTTTGTAGATTTTTCCTTATATCCTTCGTACACCACATCCGCCTGCCATCCTTTGTAATGGAGAGGCGAAAAATAGGTATTATACAAATACGAACCACCGCCACCCACCGAAAAAGCATGGGTAGACAGTTTATAGGTAAACGAGCTGTCGGTGGAAAAATTAAGCACTTGCATCCATGCACTATCCTTTTGCTCAGCATGGAGTTCTAGTTGTAAAAAAAACAAAAAGCATATCCCGATTCCCCATTTTTTAATCTGTGAATTGAATACGTATGGGATATATGCTTGTATTTTCATCAAAATATGTATCTAAAGATATGGGAACCCATATTCATGATATCGGTATCTCTGGAGCTCAGTTACGATTGTTTGGGAGTATCCTCATCCACCTCATTCACCTCTTCAAAATCTACATAGTCTGCACTATCAGCAGGCGGTTCTGCGGGACGGCGTTGTTCCATATCTTCATGAGGAGGAATATAATCAATATTTACCTCCCCCTCTTCTTTTTCTTCTGGAGGACGAGCCGAGGGATTTTGTTGATAAAATCTCTTTTGCACTCTCCCAATCCACCATTTTAAAAGCCAGGGAAATAAAAATCGCATTGCAAGACGCAATGCGAAATAAACTACAACAAGCCCTAAAAGGAATTGTATCATTGTGTCGTGAAATAAAGTCTAAACTATTTTTCGGA
>JAVVPL010000092.1:0-5012 GCA_036655775.1 Bacteroidales bacterium
AGAAACTCCGTATTTTACAGGAAGTTTCGGTTCAAGGCGTGAATGTCACCCTTGAGAAGTATGGGATTTATCCCTCCACGTATTATTCATGGAGAAATAAACTCGCCCAAATGGGGGAAGACGGTTTGAAACAGGGGATGACTAAAGAGCATCTTAAACAAACTCATCAATTAGAAAAGGAGAATGAAATCTTAAATACTTTACTGGTATAGAAATAGTTAATTTGTAGTTTGCAAGACGACTTGTTAAAAAAAAGTATGCTTTGGAGAGAAAAAAAAGATACTAAGAATAACTCAACTTACACTAAGAAGTTAGACCAATACCTTTACATAAAAGATTGCATTTGGTGTTAGAATCTACCGTTGTATTTTTTCGCATTATACTTGCATAAATCATCAAACAGTGATTATCTTTGTAGTTATAATGAAAAAAAATGAAAAAACTGCTATTATTTGCTTTGTTTTTCAGCCCTATTTCTCTCTTTGCACAAAATATTTCTATTTCAGGAACAGTCTTTGATAGTTTGAATCCGATGCAAGCCGTACTGTATGCTACCATAGCCTTACATGATAGTAAAACCGATACACTCTTGGGAGGGGCTTTAGCTAATGAGAATGGGTATTATAAAATAGAAGGCGTTGTGCCTGGAGAGTTCTATTTGAAAATTTCCTGCATGGGTTATGTGAGCAAGAAGACAGAGGTAATTGTAGTTCCAAAATCAAGTGCCTCTATCACTAAAAATATTACGTTGCTATTAGATACTAAAGTACTTGAAACGGTGGTTGTGCAAGGAGATAATTCAATAATTCAATTAAGACCCGATCGAAAAATATTGCAAATAGATAAAGCCATCGCAGCAGGAGGAGGATCTATTGCCGAAGTCTTACAAATATTACCAGAGATCAAAGTAGAAGGATCTTCAGTTACATTAAAAGACAATTCTTTCACTATTTTGATAGATGGCAAACCGTCGGGTATGCGGCCAGATGAACTCACACAACTTCCTGCCAATTTACTGCAAAATATAGAAGTGATTACAAATCCTTCGGTACGATATTCTTCGGAAGGATTAGGAGGCGTTATCAATTTAAAAATGAAGAAGGCAAAAGAAGGATTTAACGGCATGGTTCAAGTTAGTGGGGGAACCAATGCCAAAGCAAATGGAATTGTTACCTTAAACTATAAAACTAAAAAAGTAAATATGTTTTTGAATGTTTGGGATCGATATGAAGGAGGTAGAACGGAGAGTACTTATAAGGTAAGCAATACGGATAGCTCTTACCTTTCTCAAAATTTTCAAAATAAACTTAGTCGAAATATGTTGTGTTCAAAATTGGGTTTGGATTATGATATCAATGCAAATAATTTTTTGAGTTTTTATTGGTTATCCTACTATAAAAAGGGAAAAGGCAGTTCTCTATTCCAAGAGCAATTTAGTAGCCCTATTTTAGAGGAAAATAAAGAAATTAAGAAAGCGGTCAGAGACGGTTTATTTGATAATGAAATTGCCTTGAATTATACCTATCAAAAAAAACGAGATTTCTTGACTGTGGATTTAACTTATTTTAATCAGAATCAACCTAATATATTTGAGTATTTAGAAAAAGACCAAATTACATTCTCGCAAAATATAGATTTCTTTAAATCCTATTATTCGGCAAGTGTTTATTATTCGCGTAACTTGGCAACGTTTTGGAAAATTTATGACTTCAAGTTGGAGACGGGTTTGAGTGCGGAATCTGATAATCAAAAAATAAATAACTCACTATCCACTATCGACAATAATAAAAAGAAAACAGTTGATTATGTAAGCCAAAAAATGGCAGGTTTTTTACAACTGAGTGTAGGATCGCCCAAAGTGGGAATTAACGCTGGATTAAAGGTGAATTATTTTGATAATTCAGTGAATTTACAAGATTCTCTTTTAGATCACCAAAAATTCCCTTATATAATTAGTGGTGTTTCTATCTACTATAAGCCTTTTTCTGTACTTGAAATGAGCATAGGACAATCTTCTCGTATTAGCACCCCTTATTTATTACAAATTAACCCATTGTTTTTTTTTGATGAATACACCTATACTCGAAATACTGGAAATCCTCATTTGTTGCCTGCCACCACTAATTCATGGGAATTTAATATCAATTACTCCGATGAAAAGGGCTGGAAGGCGTATGCTACCCTGGGGTATATGTCCACCAAAAACGACTTTACTCAAACTTATTTTGAAGAAGAAGGAAACTATTATACGTCTTGGGATAATATAGCCAAATCAAAAGCCATCTTTTTAAATGCAAATGCCAGTTATCGTATTTTTAAATTTTTCAAAGCGGGTATCGCCTTTGATTTAAGAAATGATATTTTTCAAGCTAAAGGCAAAGAGACAGCTTCGTATATAAACTACGATATAAAAGCGATACTTGATTTTAACTTTAAGAAGAATTTCAGAATAAATATAATGGGAACCTACTATCCAAAAACGTATTCTTATACCTCCTCTAGAGATGATTATTTCGATTTAAGAGCTTCTGTAAGTAAAACTTTTGGAAAATTTACACTCTCTCTCGCCGCTTATAATATATTGGGTACTTATCCTACTGTAAATGCCGTAGGAAAGGATTTTACATCCACTACGTTTGTAAATCTTAGAACACAATCGATACACTTAGGAGTTATGTATCTTTTTGGAAATGAAATTAAAACTCGTGCTCCTATAGATCTAAATACGGGTGGGTTGAAAATGGAAGATTAGAAGGAAAAGGGGGACGTTTTATTTTAACTTTACCGCCTATTTATGGAGGAATTTTATTTGCCTTGAAGTGATCCATTTATCGAATTATCGTCAAACTTCCTCTTTTAGATAAATCGATTCCACTTTCTTTATCTTTTGCCAAAATTTGGTAAATATACACACCTTCGGGACACTTTTGGCCTTTAAAAGTCCCGTCCCAACTTTGTGCGATGGAATGGGAACTAAATACACATTTCCCATTGCGATTGAAAATAGAAATGGTATATTCAATTTCATTTTCATGGGCATAATTTATAATTTTAAATAGGTCGTTGATTCCATCTTCGTTGGGTGTAAACGCATTGGGAACGTAGAGTTGTCCGCAAAAACGATAGTCGACAAAAAGGCTGTCGCTTGCTTCACAACCGTCTTTACTCACTTTTAAACGCACCATCCCTTCCGTAGTAGCCGTAAAACTAGTTTGAGTACTTTGGTCGGACCAAAGATAGCTGTCCATTTGTGAGGGGCCTTCAAGAAATAGAAGTTGACCGCGACACAAACTAGTATCATTGCCTAAAAACACTAAAGGACGCGGATGTATACGAATAAAAATACTATCCGTAGTACGGCAATTATTTTGGGATACTTCTACGCGATACCATGCTGAATCAAATACCCAAATAGCACCTTCTCTACTTCCGTTGTTCCATAAATAAGATCCGCCTTTTCTACTAACATCTAAGTATAAACTATCGTTGGGACAAAGAAAATTGGTGCTTCCAAAATCAATCTGAGGTAAAGGTATAATAGTAGGGTATACAGAATCGGGAATGCTTTTACATCCATTAAATGTATTGATATAGGTGTACCACCCACGTAGTTTTTGCGTGGCTTGTCCAAGTGAAAGCAGACTGTTTTTGCCCACGAGACTCCCCTTAAAAAACCAAGCGGACCCACTTTTGACATCAATGTGCGAAGCGTTCAAAACAAGTGGTTCGTTTTCACAATATTGTGCGGCATATACTAAGATAGGAGTTGGGCGTTTGCGCACTTCTACAAATTGGCACATTGAAGATAAACAAGTATATCTCTTGCGTATTAAACACCAATTACCACTATCCATCAAACTAACCGAAGAAATTAGTAAGTTTCCATTGCTAGGAAGAATTTGAGAAGGAAGTTGCCAGAAATAAAACGTACTGTCATCTGATTTTGGATCCAAAGTGTTTAGTACTACTGGGTCTCCCTCACAATAAAATGCTTGAGGAATAAAAAATGCTTGTTCATTGGTATCTACTCGAATATCCATAGAATCAATATGGACACATTGTCCCAATTGACTTTTTAAATAATAGGTTCCTGCTTCATTTCGATGGATATCCACTAAGCTATCTATATTCGCTACTATTTGGCTGCCATTTTTGAGAAGCCAAGTATAGTAATCGGCTTTAGGCGTACTCTGGGCTTTTAAATACAGAGTACTGCCTTCGCAAAGGGGACTATTGGCCCAAATTTTTCCTTCAGGGACAACTAAGCTATGTAAATGAATGCGAACGGAGTCAAGGCAAGAACGTTGATTGAGATAGAGCGTATAATAGCCAGTGTCTTTGGCTTGAATATTTTCCACTTGTATACGGTTAGTTTTTGCAAAAAGCAAACCTTCTGGATTACGCCAAAGATAGCTTGTGGAATCTATGGGCGTGAGATGGGCGGTATAGGTTTCGCCAGTGCATACGGCGGTATCAAGAGGGCTTAATTTGGGCGTATTGACAATATATAGATAAGAGGCAGTATCTTTGCACTGCTGCGTATTTTCGCTTCCCACAACCCTATATTGGGTGGTGATAGGTGAGGATACAAAAATAAAATTAGTTGTTTGCATCAAGGGATCGAGCCATTGATAGCGGTCGGCTCCACAGGCAAAAATACCATGTGTTTCATTGGACTTTGCACAAAAAAGGCTATCCCCACTACTAAAATAAATAGTAGGTAATGGGTAGGCAAGAACTAAGGCGGTATCGGTATGGGTGCATTGATTGGATGGATTGACTGCATGATAAATGGCAAAAGAAGAATCAAGCGCAGTTAAGTTTATGCGTTTTTCGGAAGGATACTTGATTTTTTGATATTCCCAATAGGCCGCTGTATTTTGACATTTTTCACAATGGGCTTTCAGAAGAACGCTATCGTATAGACAGGCTCTATACGTATGTTGAGATAGATGTAAAATGGGGGCTGCCAACAGCGTAACATCTACTTGGGTGCTTTGACTGGAAGGACA
>JAVVPL010000092.1:5022-6676 GCA_036655775.1 Bacteroidales bacterium
AATTGGTAGCAATGGCTTGATAGGTGCAACTTTTTGAGATTTTGTCTGTCAGCGTTTGAATATGGGGAGAAATATTTTTATAAAGAGTATCAGAAAATCCTTGCGCTTTTTTTACCCATGTGAGAAGGCCGTTTGTATTTGTAAATAATTTAAAATTACTGAATTCGCAAACTTCCATTGGACTCTCTAGTGCACTGATCCATACGGGATCTTCCACATCTACCCAAATACTATCTTTAAATTCATTGGTATAGGGAGGCATAAATTGACAATGATAAAGGGCTTGACAATGTACGAGATAGAAATTTGAATTGCTAGGGGTAATAGGTTGTGTATTTTGATATTGAATGTTTTTTAAAATAGACGTATTTTCTAAAGTGCGAAGATCGAAGGTATTGCCTCTACATACGCCAATTGTATCTTTGATAAAAGCTTTAGGATAGGGTGAGCTAGCAAATTTGAGGGTGTCCTCTAAAGTGTAGAGAATCTCTCTGTTTTTGATCTGTGTGCGTAAATGATAGGTGCTATCTGAACGAGCCAAACTGCGATAGAAATAACATAACTTTCCTGCTTCTGCACTTGCTTCGGTACGTAGCAATTCAAAGGTACTCCCTGGATTGTTGCTCCAATCGATAGATATAATGGTATCCCATATCGTGGCCGTTTCTACTTTGAAAATAAGTGTGTCGCCCACACAAAACTGAGTCGAATTTGGACTCACTTTAGGTTTGCATGCAAGCGTTCGAGTGGTTTTATTTTCTTGTTTATTTTGGGTGATCTGACCTTCGTTGTAAATAAGATGGCAATTAATTTCTGTCTGTGCTTGAGGATATGCTTTGAATGTATATAGGGTACGACCTTCACTTAAAAAAACAGTGTCTTCCTCAATAATGGGACAGGGAGGTTGTGTTTTCCATTGTAAGGATTGTATTTTAGATGTGGGATTTTTGAGTTGTAATTGCAACTTAATTTCTTCTCCTCTACAAACCGCATCTTGCAAAATACGAAACTCATGCGGACAACTTGTAAGGCTAAGTTTGTGTGTGTCTTTGATATGCTTTACTTTGCCTGCTTCCGTATATTGTACATCTATCCATAAACTATCATCTTTATAAAGGAAAAAATAATATAAAAATTGTTTTACATCTTGACTCGAAAGAGTATCATAAGCTTGTATAATATTTTCTTTTGCAGTTTTAAATACAATTTTATCCAGCGTGATGGCTGCCGATTGTTTGCTGATACGAAGATGGAGCGTATCGCCCATACAAATATATTTGGGTGTTTGCTTGGGATAGCTAAGTTGTATGGTGGGACTACAATCATTTAAAACCAAATGTGCGGTGTCTTTCAGTGAAATAAGATTGTTGCAAAATGCGTTTTTATATTCTAGCGTATAGGGTAAGTTGGCCAAAAGACTAGAGTCTGCTTTTGTTTGAATAGAATTTACACTTTTATATTCCCAAAATTCATCGGTCTGCGTGGTGGATACCAAGTGATTATTCAAGGGAGCTTGTATTTGTATAGTTTGAATTTTTTGTGTTTTAGATTGGCTTGTAAAGCGAAGGTGTAAAGGTTCTCCTATACAGTAGGTATAGGTATATAAGGGGCTACAATCTTTGATTTTAAAGGTGTCTGTTAATGTTACTGGTTT
>JAVVPL010000093.1:0-6468 GCA_036655775.1 Bacteroidales bacterium
GGGCAGAGTGGAAGTGGCTCCAGCAATCTTCAACACCAGTACAACTTCATGACCAGACACTCACCTGGAAAGTGCCTTTCAAGTTGGAATTCAAGGCATTTACGCCATACAAAATCCGTTTATTTTCTGCTGAATACTGCATTAATATTGGATTATCAGCATTTACAAACAATAGGCCATCCATTTTTTGTATCCATCGATAGAGATCCGTTTTAGTTTGAATGACACCTTGAAAGCTACCAAAACCTTCCAAATGTGCTTTTCCTATGTTGGTAATCAAACCATAATTAGGTTCTGCAATCGCACACAATTCGCCAATTTCGCCCAAATGATTGGCACCCATTTCCACAATCACCATTTCTGCATCCAAAGGAATTCGCAACAAAGTTAAAGGTACCCCTAGATGATTATTAAAATTTCCTTCCGTAGCATAAACTTTATACTTTACAGAAAGCACCGAACGAATTAATTCTTTGGTAGTTGTTTTACCATTAGTACCTGTAATTCCTATAATCGGAATTGCTAATTGTTTTCTATGAAAATTAGCTAGGGCCTGTAAGGTCTGCAAACTATTTTCTACTAAAATGCAGCGAGAATCCTTTGATTGACTCGGATTATCGACAATTGCATAAGCACAACCTTTCTCTAAAGCTACATTGACAAAATTATTGGCATCAAAGTTTTCACCTTTAAGGGCTACAAAAATTGAATTAGGTTCAATCTGACGGGTATCTGTACAAATAATTGGATGTTTTTTATACAATTGATACAATTTTTCTATTGAATAAGTCGACATAAAATTGATTTTTCGATTAAATATAATTCAAAGATATAAATAAAAATGTATTGTATATCCTTTTTTTTTATTATATTTGAGGTTCAAATTCTTTTTTTAGTATAAACAGTTAAAAACAAAACCGTTATGAAAGTTTATCAAACTAATGAAATTAGAAATATTGCTCTAGTTGGCTGCGCGAAGTCGGGAAAGACTACGCTAGCAGAGGCTATGGCTTTAGAAAGCGGAGTTATTTCCCGTATGGGTAGTATTGAAGACAAAAACACTTTGTCCGACTATCGAGAAATTGAAATGGAACGTAAAAATTCGGTAATCAATAGTTTACTCTATGCCGAAATTAATGGTAGAAAAATAAATATTTTAGATACGCCAGGGATTCCTGACTATATAGGCGAACCTCTTACGGCCTTGAACGTGGTAGAAACTGCTCTTGTATTGGTCAATGCCACTTCTGGCATTGAAGTTGGCACAGAAATTATATGGCGAAAGGCTCAAAAATTGAATACCCCCATATTGTTTGTGATCAATCAAGTGGATCATGAAAAAGCAAATTTTGAAGAAAGTGTGCGTCAATTAAAAGAAAGTTTTGGCGAAAAAGTTACAGTGGCTCAATACCCTATCCATGTAGGACCTCAATTTGATGCATTGATTGATTTGGTACTTCATAAAATGATTAAATTTCCCAAAAATGGAGGAGCGGTCGAAATTGTAGAGATTCCAACCGAAGAAAAAGAAAAAGCGGATGAAATGTATCGACTTTTAGTAGAAGCCTCTGCACAAGGAGCGGATGATTTGATGGAGAAATATTTTGAAACCAATGATCTTACTATTGAAGAAATGCGCCGTGGAATTAAATTAGGAATGGCAAATCGTGCTATTTTTCCCGTAATGTGCGTTTCTGCAAAATTGAATATTGGCGTGGCTCGTTTACTTGAATTTATTGGAAATAATGTGGTTCCACCCAACGAAGGTTTTGGTCGTTCCACGATTAATGGGAAGCAGATTGTTTGTGATCCTACGGATTTATTTTCAGCTTTTGTATTCAAAACCTCTAAAGAACAACATTTAGGAGAAATTGCGTATCTTAAAATTATGGGAGGGGAATTGTCAGAAGGAGAAGATGTAATTAATGCCAATACATCCAATAAGGAACGAATTTCTCAACTTATGGCTTCCGCTGGAAAAAACAGAACAAAAATCGAAAAAGCTTGTGCGGGCGATTTGGTTTGCACTTTAAAATTAAAAGATGTAAAATCAAATCAAACTTTAACTACACTCAAAAATACAGAAGATATTTTTGTTCCTATTGTATATCCTGCACCTATTTTTATTACGGCCATTAAATCTATTAATTCGGCCGATGACGGAAAGTTAGGCACTCTCTTAAACGAAATGCACGAAGCCGACTTATCTCTATTTATAGAATATTCTAGAGAGCTAAAACAATTGCTTGTCAAGGGACAAGGAGAATTTCATATCAATACCATCAAATGGTATTTGGATCATATCTATAAAATTCCTACTGAATTTATCGTTCCCAAAATTCCATATAGAGAAACCATCACAAAAAGTGCCGAAGCGATGTATCGTCACAAAAAACAATCTGGTGGTGCAGGTCAATTTGGAGAAGTTTATCTTATGATTGAGCCCTATTTACAAGACATGGCCTCCCAAACCAAGTATCCAATTCGAAATACCGAAGAAATCAAATTACCTTGGGGTGGCAAACTCATTTTTAACAATTGTATTGTAGGGGGTGCCATTGATGCACGTTTCTTGCCCGCAATTTTAAAAGGCATTATGGAAAAAATGGAGGAAGGTCCACTTACGGGTTCGTATGCTCGCGATATTGTAGTAAATATTTTTGACGGCAAAATGCACCCCGTAGATTCCAACGAAATGGCGTTTAAATTAGCTGGACGTAATGCATTTAAGGAAGCCTTTAAAAATGCGGGGCCTAAAATTCTTGAGCCAATTTATTCTGTGGACGTCAATGTCCCTACAAGCCGAATGGGGGATGTAATGACCGATTTACAAGAAAGAAGAGCTGTTATAATGAATTTGGAAACAGATGGTACGTATCAAACAGTTTTGGCCAAAGTACCTTTAGCTGAAATGAATCGATACTCCACCGCCCTCAGTTCTTTAACTTCTGGACGTGCCGCCTATGGAATGAAATTTGCGGAATATGCACAAGTACCTGCGGATATACAAACCGTTTTACTTAAAACATACGAAGCGAACACCAAAGAAGACGAATAAATATCTAATAATGGGTACAAAAATAGGGATGCTAGTAAGTATCCCTATTTTTTTGTACATATTAATTTTGACATATCAAAAAAAAGCTGTAATTTAGCAAATTCTTAGAAAAAATATATAAAATATACACACTAATATGGAAGTAAAGAAATCAGAAAAGGCCAATCTAGAGACAAAAAAAGGTCTTTATATGGAAATTGGTTTAGTTTGTACGCTTGCTGTGCTCCTATTCGCTTTTGAATGGAAGTCTTATAAAAGCATAGATGTAGAGCTTGTTAGCCGAACCGCCACAGTTGTTGAGGAAGAAGTAATCATTCAAACCGATCAAAGTTTACCTCCTCCCCCTCCACCACCTGCAGCTATTTCAACTGAAATAGAAATTGTAGAAGACACTAAAGTCATTACCAATGAAGTAGAAATCAACGTGGAATCGGATGAAAAAACGATTGTACAAGAATATGTGGCTCCAGTGGTGGTGGAAGAAGTTGTAGTGGAAGAGGAAATTTTCCAAATTGTGGAAGAGATGCCTAGCTATCCTGGTGGGGATGAAGCTCGTATGGCTTACTTATCTCAAAACTTAAAATATCCAGTTCTTGCAATGGAAAGTGGAATTCAAGGAACGGTTTATATTGGTTTTGTTGTTGAAAAAGATGGCGGAGTTACAGATGTTAGAGTAGCACGTGGTATTGGCGGTGGTTGTGACGAAGAAGCAGTTCGAGTAGTAAAGGCTATGCCAAAATGGAAAGCTGGAAAACAACGCGGAAGATCCGTTCGTGTTCGTTATTCTGTTCCTATTCGTTTTTCTTTAGGCAATTAATTATAGAATTGATAAAAGACTGAATTGTATAGATAATATACAATTCAGTCTTTTTTTATACATAAATATCATGCAAAAATTCGGCCTCTGCCTTTTAAGCCAAATACCTATTCGTCAAAGCGTTAGTCACACGTCTGAAATGGTTTCTCAATGTTTGTTTGGCGAAGTTTTTTGTATAGAAGAATCCTATCTACATTGGTACAAAATCCGCACCCTTGAAGATGGCTATGAGGGGTGGGTAGATGCGAAACAAGTCCATCTAATCAAAAGTGATTTATACAATGCCATCAAGGATGAAAATATCAAAACCTATGCAGCTGAGCATGATATGCATATCAACACGGAAGAGGGAAACTGTATTCGAATAGGTTTAGGATCGCGTCTTCCTTTATTTAAAGAGGGGAAAATGCACATTGACTCCCATTGCTTTGAAGTAGAAGGAGATATTATTCAAACTAAACAAAATCCACAAATTGAAAATCTAATCACTCTCAGTAAACAATTTTTACATACACCGTATTTATGGGGAGGGCGTTCTGCTTATGGAATAGATTGTTCTGGATTTTCTCAAATGATTTACAAACTCTGTGGCATATCCTTGCCTAGAGATGCCAAAAATCAAGCGCAAGCAGGAAATTTAGTTCATTTTTTTGATCAAGCACAAGCAAATGATTTATTCTTTTTTGATGACCCAGAGGGCAATATTATACACGTAGGGATCTATTTAGGGAATAATCAAATTATACATGCAAGTGGGGATGTACATATAAATATCATTGATAATCAAGGAATTTTAAATTCCGAAAAGAACGAATATACACACAACTTACGATTTATTAAACGGTTTGTGTAGACTTAAATTTTTGTTGGCAATTTTAGCATCTCATAAAATTCACGTTCCGAAATTACAGAGACACCCAATTCTTTAGCTTTTTTTGCTTTTTCTGGTCCCATTTTTTCACCCGCTAATATATAATTTGTTTTAGTTGATATTGAAGAGGTATTCTTTCCTCCATAACGTTCAATTAAGGCTTTCATTTCATCTCTGGATTGTGTAAAAGTGCCACTCACAACCCAAGTGGTCGATTTTAGAATTAAATCGGCTTCATTGATATCTTCGCCCCGCTTTTGTATTTCAAATTGGAGACCCGCTTTTCTCAATTTTTCAACAATTTGTTTATGCGATTCTTTTGAAAAATACGCTAAAATACTATCGGCTATCTTTTCTCCTACTTCGTTTACTTCCAATAAAGCCTCTTTATCCGCGGCTATCAAATTATCTATATTTTCAAAATGTCGAGCCAATAACTTTGCCGTAGTTTCTCCCACAAAACGAATACCCAAAGCAAATAAAACTCGCTCAAATCCTACGGTTTTTGATTTTTCTAAAGCTTGTAAAATATTTTCTACAGTTTTGGCTTTAAAACTTAATTTTTTTTGTTTTTCATCCTCTTCATTAATAATTTTTTCCAAATTAATAATTTGGTTATACTGCAAATCATATAAATCGGCTATGGTATGAAGTTTGCCATTATCGAAAAGCATTTCTATCTTTCCTTCGCCCAAACTGTCTATATTCATAGCTTTTCGACTAATAAAATGCTCTAATTTTCCTTTTATTTGAGGCGGACAGGTATCTTCGTTAGGGCAATAATATCCAGCCTCTCCTTCTTGACGTACCAAAGCGGTACCACATTCTGGACAATTTGAAATAAAAGAAAAAACTTCGCTTGAATTTGCTCGTTGACTTAGATCTACCCCTACGATTTTGGGAATAATCTCTCCTCCTTTTTCTACAAACACAAAATCACCTAAACGGACATCCAATTTTTCAATTACATCTGCATTGTGTAAACTCGCACGTTTCACTGTGGTACCCCCTAATTGTACAGCTTCCAAATTGGCGACGGGGGTAATCGCCCCTGTACGTCCTACTTGAAAATGAATAGAAAGTAATTGTGTACATTGACGCTCGGCTTTAAATTTATAAGCTATAGCCCAACGGGGTGATTTGGCTGTAAAACCTAAAGTATCCCACAGAGCGACTTGATCCACTTTGATAACAATACCATCAATATCAAAAGGCAAGGTATTTCTCTCTTTTGCCCAATAATTAATATACGTCATCACCTCTTTTATATCCTTGCATTTTTGCGCATATTCACCCGTTTGAAAGCCCCAAGATGCAGCCGCATGCAATCGTTCATAATGACTCTCTATAGCAATGTTTTCTCCTATTAAAAAATAAAGAAAACAATCCAAATTTCGTTTTGCCGTTTCTTTGGAATCCTGTAATTTCAAACTGCCAGAAGCTGCATTGCGAGGATTTGCAAAAGGCATTTCACCTATATCTTCTCTCTGTAAATTCAATTTTTCAAATTCACTATGCGGAAGTACTATTTCTCCACGCATTTCAAAATCGCTTGGATAATTTGTTCCCTGCAAATGTAAAGGAATCGTTCGTATGGTTTTTACATTATCGGTAACCTCATCTCCTTGAACCCCATCTCCTCTCGTAATCGCTTGTGTCAAAACGCCATCTACATAATGTAAGCCTATCGCTAATCCATCATATTTGAGTTCGCAAACATAG
>JAVVPL010000094.1:0-6179 GCA_036655775.1 Bacteroidales bacterium
CTCTATCAGGCTCCCCATAATAACACGACATAAATTCTGTTTCCAAGGCTGTCAATAATGTTTTATATTTATAGGTCACTCTCGGAGAAATTCGATACAATGAGGCTATATTATTATTTCTACCATAAAATTTTCCTATAAATTGCGTTTTATCTAAGATATTATCAGCGGGTAAATCTAAACATGCTATGGGCTTTTGATAAGCTAAATTTTGTGCATACCCCAAAAACAGACCCACATTCCATGCGGGAAAAGCAGAAGAAAGATCAAACCAAGCCGAAGCTTGACTTGTATTCGCCAAAGTAATATCAGCACGAGGAAAGTCGGTTAAACCCGTTTCTATATAGCCTCCCAGCATTGAATACTCCGTTAAATTTTGCCCCCACACACCTTGTGCTTTTAATTTGATGTTTTTAGAAGTATAACGTAATGCGGCAGTAGCGGCAAATGAAGTGAGGACCTCATGCGACACATAGCCCGTATTTGTCTTTAAAGTAGGCTGTATGCGTTTTACATTTCCATCTATGGCAAACATCCAATGCTCGTTTTGCCATCGTAATTGTAAATCAAAAGTTGGAAATACCGCGTTACGTGCATATATATTACTAGAACCATTGGGCCCCATACTTACATTGTCTCTTTGGAAACTAGCTGCCGCTAAAGCGGTGAAATTTTTAAAATAACTTTCGACACGAATTTGTGGATGTCGAGCATGCGGACGAAATGGAGATCCCGCATTTAATCCCACTACCTCTGGCACAGTTTCTATAATTGTAAACGCTTGCCAAGTTTGTCCCATCAAAAAGCCCCAATGCTCCCAATTCATTTTTATATACGCATGGCGTAAACGAAATCCATTGTTATCACTATTGGTTTGCCCTGTAAAATCCCCTTCCAAAACCGCCAACGTTCGCGCCTTCCAAATTTCAGGACCACTTAAACTTAAAGTAACACGACTCATCATCCCTACTTCATTCAAATTTGGATGTGCATTTAAATCTTCCCCATTGGGATCATAGTCAGTTTGTTTTGGATATAATTCTAATAAGGCTTCCCTCCCTTCTACCACTTGACGTGTATCATAAAATAGTTGTGCATTTACAAAACCAGAGATCTTCAACGTGGGTTTATGTGGATTTGCTTGCGGATTCAAAATATTTGATAAGGTCCGTTTTATTTTTGTACTATCTTTAACTTTTGGGGAAACTTTAGCTTGTACACTCCCACTTCCCACTATTATAAATAGGCATACTAAACACAGGTAAAAATTTTTCATATCTATTTTTTATTTGCAGCTACAGCCATGATTAAACCTAAAGCAACACCCAAAAGGGCGGCAAATAAAACTTGGAATTGCACGGGTAATAAAAAAGTAATCGTATGTGCAGGAATCCAAAAGAAAGGAATTGTTTTTTTAAATACAAAATTCCATTGTATATTCCAATTTAAACCACTCATAATTTGACCAATATGAATAGGATGAAAAAAGCCTCTCAATGTGCCTCCAGTGGCAATGATATGCGTATCCGTAATTTTGTGTAAGGTCATAAATATGGGAGCAAACGAAGTATTCATCAACACACTGATCGAAAATGCGCCTATCAATTTATAAAAACTAAAACCCTCTCGCATAGATTGTGTAATCGTGTGATCCGTTCCCAATATATAATCCGCAATCATGGGAGCTCCAGCACCAAATACTTTCATCGCTAGTACAATCCACATTCCTAAAAATCCCCAAACTAAGACTCTGGGCTGAATGCCAAATCCAGGCTCATTATAGCCCCCTTTGCGCACTCTAAGCGCCAAAGACTCTCCAATGGTGGCCAATAGTCCAAATTTCACAAAACCCATTAAAAAGGCATGATTGGCATTCATTTGTTCATAAACTGCATATACTTGTGGAAATATAAAAAAAGGAAGCAAGCCCACAAGAACACAAGCAATAAAAATTAGATCATTCTTTTTCATTTTATTTTATTTTAATATCCAAAATTAGTCACGGGTGCAAGGCTGTTAGCCCCTCCCTACATAGAGTTCAAACATTACAAAACTTTATTTTCATTTTCTGTTTCTCAGTAAACTCTATTATATAAAAAAGAGGGTGTCTGCAAATTTTGACGCCCTCTTTTATTGATTTCCTTTTGTGTTTAGCAATTATTTTTCTATACAAATACGAGCATCCACAGCTACGACCCTATCGCCTTTGGCCAACAGCGGATTTAAGTCCATTTCTATAATTTCTGGAGCAACCGCCACCAAGCGAGATAGAGCAACCACTACATCCGCAAACTTATCTATATTGATACCTTCTTGTCCGCGTACGCCTTCTAAAATCTTGTACGTTTTCAAATCGCCAATCATACGCAAAGCTTCGTGTTTTGACACTGGCGCCAAACTCGATTGCACATCTTTTAATACCTCTATAAAAATTCCTCCCAAACCACATAAAATCAAATGACCAAACTTAGGTTCAAATTTAAGACCTGCAAATAATTCCAAACCCGACAACATAGGTTGCATTAAAATGGCCGTAGTATCTTTAATCTTTATCATGCGCTCAAATTCAGCTGCTACGGTTTTGGCTTCTTTTACATTCAATACCACTCCGCCAACATCCGATTTGTGCACAGGTCCCACCACTTTCATAACCACTGGATAGCCCAAGTTTTCAGCCGCTTTGACCGCAGCTTCCTTGCTTGTTACCACGGCTTCACCTGCACGAGGAATACCACAAGCATCCAATAAGGTTTGTACATCCGCAGGAGAAATATACCCTTTGGTATTTTTCTCTATGACCTCACGAATTGCTTTTTGATCGATCGTTGTTAGATCATCTTGCGAAACTTCTGGTTTAGGCGTATAAAACACCTTACCTAAAGCACTTCCCAACACCACTTCTTCAGGAAAATTAATACGACCACTCGCCAAAAACTCTGCCAATTCAGGTTTTCCCGTCAAAATTGAAGGGAGCACAGGAAAAATAGGTTTGCGACTCGTTTTAATTTTATCATTAAGTAAACGAAAAACATCAAACAAATCAAAGAGACCTGGTTTCCCAAAAATTACAACCATCCCATCAATTTCATCAAAGTCATTATTACAAGCATCTATAATATCTCCGAGTTGTTGGGCAGTCCCCGTTGCTAAAAAATCTATGGGATTTGCTACCGACGAACCTGCAAAAAGTTTTTCTAATAAGACTTTTCCTTTTTTAGGATCGATACCAGGTACATTTAAGCCCACTTTTGATAAAGCATCGGTCAACATAACCGCAGGTCCTCCTGCATGGGTCACAATAGCAATATTTTTACCTTTTAATTCAGGATACATAAAAATAGAAGCCACCGTCATCAAATCTTGACGACCATAACAACGCACAATACCCGCTTTACGGAAAAGAGCATCCACAGCCACATCCGAGCTAGCTAATGCCCCTGTATGAGAAGAAGCCGCACGTGATCCAGCTTCAGAAGCGCCCGCTTTTACCGCAGCTATACGACATCCTTTTTTTATTAAAGATTGAGCGTGTTTTAATAATTTTTTAGGATTTGAAATATTTTCAATATACAACAATTTTACTTTTGAACTGTTTACAGGATCAAAAGATTCATCTAAATGTTGTAATACTTCTTCCACGCCTAATTGAGCTGAATTACCTACCGAAAACACATTGGCAAAAGTTAAACCCGAAGGAATACCTGCCTCTAATAAAAATACAATAGTAGCCCCAGATCCAGAAATCAAATCACAACCTTGTGGCGAAAGTGTAGGAATAGGCCCCGTAAAAATACTATGATGTTCTGGGGTCAAAACGCCTACGCAATTAGGACCTATCAAGGAAGCACCCGCTGCATCACATAAAGCAACGATTTTATCCTCCAACACTTTTCCTTCATGACTCTCTTCGCTAAATCCTGCCGAAAGAATAATAAAAGCCTTGGTATCTTTTTGTTTTGTCAACACCTCCACGGTATCGGGCGTATATTTAGCTGCAATAGCGATTACAGCCAAATCTACTTGTTGTAAATCATTTACCGATTTACAACAAGTAATTCCTTGTATAGTCTCTTCTTTGGGATTTACCACATAAATTTTGCCCGTAAATCCACCATCAACTATATGTTTTAATATTTTTCCACCAGGTTTACTTATATCATTAGAAGCACCTACAACCACAATAGAATTAGGTTTAAATAATTGTTTTGCTATCATTTGTTTAATTTTAATTAAGGAAACTATCTGTATTGTTTAATTTCAATTTCACCTTTATGAAGCATGAAAGCATTCATAGCAAGCGCTTTCATTTCATCTTCCCCTGGATACACTTTGATTGGTGCTATAAATGCAACCATTTCACTCACATCCGCGATAAAGGATTTGCTATGAGCAATTCCTCCCGTAAATAAAATAGCATCCACTTTTCCTTTGAGCACTGCTGCCATCGCACCTATTTCTTTACCTATTTGATAAGCCATAGCCTCTTGAATTGCCTTTGCTTTTTCGTCGCCAGCGGCCGCTTTTTGTTCCACTTGATAGGCATCATTCGTACCCAAATAGCCCACATAGCCACCTTTTCCGCAAATTATTTTTTTCACTTCCTCTAGAGAATATTGACCACTAAAACAAAGTTTTACCAAAGATCCCACGGGCAATCCCCCACTCCGTTCTGGTGAAAATGGACCATCGCCATCCAAAGCGTTATTTACATCTATTACTTTCCCTTGTTTATGAGCCCCTACACTAACTCCTCCCCCCAAATGTGCAATAATTAAATTGAGAGATTCATAAGGACGACCTAATTCACGAGCATACGTTCTCGCAATTGCTTTTTGATTTAAAGCATGAAAAATAGAAATTCTTTCCACCGCAGGATGCCCTGAAATACGTGCAATAGGTTCTAATTCATCCACAACTACGGGATCTGCAATAAAAGCACGTGCTCCTTGTATCGTATTGGCCAAATCTTTAGCAATCAGTCCTCCCAAATTGCTGGCATGTTCACCTTGTACACCTTTTTTCAAATCCGTAATTAAAGCTTCATTCACTTCATACAAACCCGAAGGAATTGGTTTTACCAAGCCTCCACGCCCCACAATATAGCTAAGTTCTTGAATATTAATTCCAGCTTCTTTCAATTCTTTCAAAATGATATTTTTACGAAACTCAAATTGATCTGCAATATGCGTAAACCCAGCCAAATCATCTGCAGAATGTTTAATATTTTTTAGAAATACGTTGTCTTCATTACTGAAAACAGCAATCTTTGTCGAGGTTGAACCTGGATTAATACTTAAAATTTTCACAGAATTTGACATAAATTTTTATTTTTAAATAGTGTTTATATTCTTTTTGGAGGATTATTTTTTTATTTGAAAGTCACTTCAAAAGACTGCAAAATTACTAAATATAATTAGAATATACAATAGGAAAAAGGAAAGAGACAATCGGTCGGAAAGGAGAAGAAAAGGAAGGAAAAATTAAAAAAAATTGATGTTTTATCACGAAGCCGATTATACACTCATCTATGGGGGAAGGATTTTTAAAGACTTTTTGACTTTACCCTCTAAGTCTACATATTTACCAGAATCTACAATAGTAGAAATTTTTAAAGTCTGTAAATACTACCAGTAAATGCAATATTTCTTCCTTTATTTGCACAATTAGAAGTTAATACAAATAGCAAATTTTCAAAGAAAGTAGCAGAGGGAAAACAAAAATATACTGCAAAATATGGAGAATATAATGACAATTTTATTTCCAAAGGTGAGTTAAAACAAGGAATGAGCCAAGCCATGGTTAACGAAATATGGTATAAGAATTTTTTCAACCGTAGTTTAACAAAATACGACAACCAAATATTGAAATCAGGGAGTTTGATAAAGAAAAAATGGAGAAGGAAGAATAGCGTTCATCTTTAAGGTGTGTTCCAAAACGTATTCCAATAAAAAACTAAGCACTTACTTTAAATCTGTAAGTGCTTAATTTTCATTGTCGGGATGACAAGATTCGAACTTGCGACCACTCGCCCCCCAGACGAGTACTCTACCGGACTGAGCTACATCCCGATTAGGAAGTGCAAAGGTAGTATTTTTTTTCTATTTTCCCAAACACATTTTTATTTTATATACCCCACAATATCTACGCCACCCTTCACTTTTTGGCCTAATTGCAAAACA
>JAVVPL010000095.1:0-6135 GCA_036655775.1 Bacteroidales bacterium
ATTCGATGGGTATTCAAGTTATCATGGATATCGTACATGCACACTTTGTACCCAATATCAACGAAGGTTTGAATGCCTTGGATGGAAGCGAGGATTTATATAATTATGCGGGAGAAAGAGGCACACATCCTTATTGGAAATCGAAAATTTTTAATTACGGGAAAAAAGAAGTTCGTTATTTTTTGTTATCCAATTTACGTTATTGGATGGAAGAATTTCATTTTGATGGATTCCGTTTTGATGGAGTAAGCTCTATGATTTATGAGCACCATGGCTATATTGATGATTTTGGCACCTATGATAATTATTTTGGCGATCAGGTTAATACCGATGCGTTGATTTATCTAAGTATTGCCAATGATTTAATTCATGAAATGGATGCCTGCAACATTAGTATTGCAGAAGAAGTAAGTGGGATGCCAGGCTTGACAATTGCCACAGAAGATGGGGGCATTGGTTTTGATTATCGCATGGCTATGGGTATTCCCGATTATTGGATCAAAATTATCAAAGAATTACCCGATGAACATTGGGATATGCAAAATATGTGGGATACGCTCAATGCACGTTTAGTATCGGTCAAAACACTTGCATATTGTGAAAGTCATGATCAAGCTATGGTTGGCGATCAAACGCTTGCCTTCCGCCTCATGGGTTCCGCAATGTATACTTCCATGCGTAAACAGCAAGAGAATATTATAGTAGATCGAGGGATCGCTTTACATAAAATGATTCGACTCTTTACGCTCAGCCTAGGGGGACAGGCCTATTTGAATTTTATGGGGAATGAATTTGGACATCCCGAATGGATCGATTTTCCACGTCCAGGAAATAATTGGTCGTATCAATATGCTCGTCGACAATGGAGTTTATTGAAAGATTCCACCTTGCGTTTTGAATATCTTTGGAATTTTGATCAAGCGATGCTGCAATTAGCCAAAGATATGCAAATAAGCCAACAAATCTATGCGAAATGTTTGCAAATTCATCAGGCAAATAAAACCATTGCTTTTTCACAAGGAAATGGAAAATGGATCTTTGTATTTAACTGGCATACGGAGGTTTCTATTTTTAATTATCAAATTCCTTTGCCAGAAGCAGGCAAATACCAATTAATATTAAATTCCGACGATCCTAATTTTGGTGGATTTGGACGTATAGACCCCTCACTGCCCTATTTTACACAAGCCAATGAATATGGCACTCCTGTTTTGTCCTTTTATAATATCAATCGTGCAGTCTTAGTATTTAAAAAAGTCGATTTTTGAATTCTCGAAAAAATTTTGTAAATTTGCATGTATGATGCGCAAATTTATTACCACCACTTGTTTTGTTTTGTTTTTAGCAACTTCGGCAAAAGCTACAAGTTCCATAGATAGTACAAATTATTATACCTCTATACTTGAAGCGGATACAGCTGCCATAAGTCAACGATTTTTAATTTTAAATCGAGCTCTTGCTTATGCAAAAAGCAAAGATGATGCCTATAACATAACGAATTACGAAATACAAAAGGCGATCACCTACATTAGTCTAAACGAATTTGGAAAATCTACCAGTATTTTAGAACACTATTTGCCTATTTTAAAACAACATTTGAAGGATCCATCCAATGAAAAATGGATTGATTTATATTCGCTAACTCTAATCAATTTGATGCAATGTGATATTAGTCAAAGCGATTTATCTAAAGCTATAAATAGAGTCAATGCGATGTTAGAAGTATGCGATGCCAATAAACCATCCAAGGCACTTCTCCGTATACACAATGGATATGGGGTGATTTATGCCATCCAAAATAAATACGAAAAATCGGAAGACCATTTCAACCAAGCATTAGAAATAGGCAAAACATTAAAAGATTATACAAATCAAGCGAATGTTCTTTTAAATTTTTCAAATATTTATTTATCTCAACAAAAATTTGACGAAGCACTTTCCAGTAGTTTAGAAGTACAAAAAATTGTCACTACACATAAAATTGGAGGCAATAAACTAGGATTGGCCTTATCGCGTATGGCAAATATTTATTTAACATTGGGGCAATACAGTATGGCTGATAAATATTATATTATGGCTTTGGAAGAAGTAAATAAGTATCATAATATCAATTTGGAATTTAGTATTAGTATCAATTATGCACAAAGCCTTTTCTTTGCAGGGAAACAAGAAGCTCGAGAAAAAGCAAAACAAATTTTATTGGACCTTTTGCCCAAGGTTACAAAGGCAAATATGAAACAAAGTGAAGCCAATGTGGCTTATGTTCTCAAAGAAATCTACACTGCAGAAAAAAATTACGAACGCGCTTTATATTATTCCAATTTGTATATTATACAAAATGAAGCGGTTTATCAAAATGAAGCAAAAGAAAAAAAAGAAGCTTTTGACTATTTCAAAACCATACAAGAAAAAAAGATTGCAGAACAAAATTTACAATTAGCCCAAACAACTTTAGACAAACGTAATATTTGGCTTGCTTTTTTAGCCTTAGTGGGAAGTTTAGCCTTAGTAGCTCTCATTATAATGACCCGACGTATTTTGCATCAATGCAAAGTCAATGAATTAATTAAATCGAAAATGCTGCATAATGATAAAATCAATTTAGATCAAACACAACATTTGAAACAAAAATTTGAAGAAGAGATTAGCACAAAAAACAAAGAGCTAACTACCAACACATTAATGTTTGCTAAATTTACTGAATTAATCTCTTCCATTGATAAAAAAACGAAAGAACTAAAAATAGTTTCCCCTCCCAATAACAAAAGCAAACCAATTTTTGCTGATATCGAAGATTTACTGAAACAGTTTTCGCCAGATCAAGGATGGAATGAATTTGAAACATATTTTAAACAAGTTGATACTGAGTTTTTTAAAAATCTAAAAGAGAATTACCCCAATTTAACGCCCAACGAAAATCGGCTATGTGCACTGATTCATTTAAATATGAGTACCAAAGAAATTGCGGCCCTTACACATCGCAGTTTTCAATCTATAAACATTGCTAAATTTCGTCTTAAAAAGAAAATAGGCTTAGATTCTGATCAAAGTTTATACGAGGCACTGTCTCTTTTGTAAGCGAATATACACCTGAATACAAGTAAATTAAATACAATTGTAATGTTTTTGTAATCCCATATATACCCTATTGTAAAGTCATTGTATAGCGCTGTTAAGACAATGTTATCAATTTTCTTTTGTAATCATAAATATGAAAATTATTTTTGTATATTCAATATTTTAAAATGAAATCTATAAATTCTAAAATGAAAAAATGAAAAATTATTTTTTACTTATTCTTTCTCTAGTCTGCATACATATAGGAGGACAAGGGCAAACACAGCATTTTACTGATTCCAAAAATCAAAGCCCTTTGACAAATCAGATTGCATCCAATGCGTGTGATACTGTTGAAAATTCCAAAATACGCATTGCTGGACAAACTAGCATGCAACTTACATGGAAAGGAGAGGGCGTTCATTATATTTTGGCGTATCGTCTTTTAGGAAGCCAAGTTTGGGATTCCGTACAAACCGACTCTGTAATTGTGTCTATTCCCAATTTAACACATTCTAGTAAATATGAATATAAAATTCAAACTTGGTGCGACAAAGAAGGGCTGTCGGTGAGTGCATGGACTTCGCCTAAAATATTTACCACCCTTTTAGGATGTTTAGTTCCTAAAAATGTACATATTGCTTCTTATAATTGGACATCTGCAAAAGTAGTTTTTGTGTCAGATGCTCCCAATACGATTTTGGCACACAGAATTGAACAAGAAGAAAAATGGAATTACTTTTTAGCTCGGAAGGCAGACACTTTAGAACTTCTTGGACTTCCTTCAAAGACTGTACAATTATTTAAAGTGGCCGCAATTTGCGAAAGTTCTGACACTAGCGAATGGTCTGCGATCATCAAAATAACAACGCCAGAGATGCCTCAATGCTATTCACCTAAAAATTTAAAAAGTGAAAGCATTAGCCCAAACACTGTGACTCTTTCATGGACTTCGGTGCCTGCACATATCAATTACCATATTGCGTATAAAGAAGTGGGTAAAACCCAGGGCGATACCATTGAAGATTTTGTTGGAACCCAATACAAACTCACTGGTTTAAAAGCAAATACGCCTTATTCTTGGGCGGTACGTGGCAATTGTGATATGATTGTAAGTCAATGGTCCTCTCCAGCTTCATTCAAAACTAACAAAGTGTCCATAGAAACCGAAGATTTAAAAGCTAATTTTCACGTTTTTGCCGACAAGGGTCATATTGCAATCCAAAATCCAAATCAACAGAAAATTGATAAAATAGAATTATATACAATTTCAGGTCAACTCATAAATACATATACAATTACCTCTACGGATCATTTGCTTATTCCCACACAAATAAGCGATCCTATTATACTGCTTCGCTTATTTACTGCAGGACAAAAAATCACCTATAAATTATGTATTCAATAAACAAGAATCTTAGTCTGCTTTCGCATTCCTGAAAATAAATTTTATTTTGCCAAAAACAAACACTATATACTAAAACATAGACAATTTATTTACAAATAAACCTATCTGAAATGAAAAAAACTATTTATTTACAAATACTTTTAACTCTTTTGCCCCTTTTTGTAAGCAAGGCTCAAGTTATCAAAGAAAATTCCAAAGCTATATGTATAGAATATCCAGACAATAAAACTCGAGCTACTGTACTCTCACGCAATGGGCAATATGTAGCACTTCCAACATCGGCAGGCACCGATATTTTAGATTTAAAAACAAATAAAACAAGCACCCACCTTCGGACAGAGGTATCAAAAATTACAGGAATTGCAGATAATGGGGTAATGTGTGGACATATTAATTTAAATCCAGAGGGAGAAAGTTTCGGTTCCCCTCGTGTATACAGAGATGGGAAATGGCAAACCTTAGGGCTTTCATATAATGCAATTCGCCCCGATTGGCCTGAATTTAATTATTGGAGATATTTGTATCCAGTCGCCATTAGCGCTGATGGTAAAAAAATTGTAGGAGGACTTACTTATGGAGGCACTTGGGGAAAAGGAGTGGGTGGAGTAGAATGTGTCATTGATATTCACATGGGAGGAGCTATTTGGGATGAAAATGGAAAATTAGACAGTATGATAGGTTGTGATTTTCGGTCTATTTCAGGTGATGGAAAAGTATTTGGAACCAATAATGGCCATATAGTCAGAAATGATAGTTTAATCCAAATAGGCACTACTACCGATGATATGACTATGTTTTTAAATCAAAATGGAGATAAGGCACTCCTACGAGATCCTTACGCAGTACTTGGATACTCAGCTCGACTTTGGGAAAATGGACAAAAAGATTTGTTGCAAATTCCATTGATCAAAGGATATATCAATCATAGAGGAACTGCAATGAGTGAAAATGGATTGGTATTAGGTTATGTACAAAAAGAAGAAAATTTTTTAAAACGCACAAGTATCTGGAGTAAAGAAATGGGCAATGTGTTTTTATCGGATTATCTTCGAGAATTATACGATTTAGATTCTTTATCTTTTTTATATGAAGGGTATAATATTTCAGCGGATGGAAAAGTAATTGTAGCCAGTTTTTTAGATGAATTAGATAACCCACATCCTTGTATAATCAAAATCATTGGTGAACCCTCATTATCTCGACCCATGGAATTTATGGCCAAAGGATTTTTCAATCAACCTAAAGCTCGTTTACTTTGGGAACACCCTATCTACTGTGGTAAATACCCTATAAATTATCGGGTCTACCGCAATGGTGCAAAAATTGCAGAACTTCCTATCAGCACGCTTTCTTACATCGACTCCCTTTCTCCTAATGGAGAACAAAGCTATACGGTAACTGCAGTTTACGATAATGGAGAATCTGCTCCTAGTGAAGTAAAAAAAGTAAATATTCTCGGAGCCAATGAGTGTCAACCTATTCGCTTTTTTTCGCACACCTTAGATTATAATCGAAACGTAAATTTATATTGGCATCTACCTTCCGCAAATATTGCACCTAATATCGCTAAATTGGAAAATGCACCTTCAAAATCTTCCTCTAATTTTATAGCTATGGATACTAATAATCCATGGGAAAAAGTAATTAAAACGGGTGATTACAAGTTTGCA
>JAVVPL010000096.1:0-5972 GCA_036655775.1 Bacteroidales bacterium
CTTGTTTCTTCATTTGACTTCGATCGATAAACAAAGTTACACAAAATTTTGTTAAACTTAAAAATTTACGTAACTTCGTGCCTTGTGGATTATAGAAAAAAATTACAAAAAAAATATTTATCAATCAAATTCAATTACTTATGAGAAAATTAGTGCTCTTTGCAGTGTCTTTGCTTTTCATCGGAACGCAAGTTGCCTTTGCTCAACGAACAGTGAGCGGCAAAGTGACCAGTTCTGAAGATAACTTAGGAATTCCAGGCGTTGCGGTTCAGGCAAAAGGTACCAGTATTGGTACAACCACCAATATTGATGGTGTATTTAGTTTCATGGCGCCTGCGGGTGCCACCACTCTTGTTTTTTCTTCTTTAGGAATGAAATCACAAGAAGTAGCAATAGGTTCGGGCGTGGTAAACATAGTTATGAAACCCGACGCTTTAAGTCTTGAAGGGGTTGTGGTAACTGGATATGGGGTTCGTAAAAAAGCGGCCTTTACGGGTTCAGCAACACAAGTTGGCGAAGACGTTGTAAAACAAAAAACAGAATCTAACGTAATCAATAGTTTACAAGGAAGTGTTGCTGGTTTACAAATCAGTGCGGCCACAGGTCAACCTGGGGCTCCTACCACTGCTCGTATTCGTGGTTTAGGTTCTATCAACTCAGGCAATGCACCTTTATATGTTATCGACGGGGTGCCTGTAAGCAGTGGAGCTATGGGATTAAACACCGACGATCCTGGTTCTGGAACTGACCCTTTAGCCACCATCAATCCAGATGATATTGAAAATATTTCCGTTTTAAAAGATGCAAGTGCTACCTCTATTTACGGTTCACGTGCATCGAATGGGGTTATTGTAATTACAACCAAAAAAGGTACTGAAGGCAAAACCAATTTGAATTTCAGTGCTAAATTTGGGATTAGTACTCCCCCAATTGTAAAACGTTCTTTTCAAAAAGTAAATTATGAAGATTACAAAACTTTTTTAACAGAAAGTGTACGTAATAGCCAACCTACAACAGGTCCTGGTTCAAGTCCAAAATGGGATGACGCATACATTAATAAGGTAATTTTAGGTGCTGGTGTCAATTTCAATAGTGGCGTAAACACCGATTGGTGGGATGCAGTAACTCGTAACGGTATTGTACAAGAATATGGGGTAACCGCTTCTGGGGGTACCGAAAAAACAAAATTTTTCATTTCTGGAGGTTATTTTGATAATAAAGGTATTTTTTATGGTTCCGATTTCAAACGATATTCTGCTCGTGTAAATGTGGATCACCAAGCTACTAAATATTTAACTTTAGGGATGAATATGTCGGGTGCTTATGCACAAATCAATCAAATTGCTACTGGTTTTGCTTTTGCAAGTCCTATTATTAGTTCTTTTATGATGCGTCCTACCGACCCTATCAAAAATGCAGATGGAACTTGGTTTGCAGCAACCAACAATAATGGATATAATCCCGTAGCTCTTTATCAAAGTGAATATCCTAATCAAGGATATCAACAACAATACAAAGCATTGGTAAGTCCTTATGTACAAATTAAATTTTACAAAAATGTATATTTCCAAAGCAAAGTAGGGATCGACTTTACTTCTATGAAAGAAAAAAATGTTTGGTCTTCAGAAGTTTCTCCTGATGGACAAGCTTGGAATGGTCTTACGCAAAATCTTGATCAAACTGAAGCCGTCTTAAATATCACGAATACCTTAAACTGGTTGCCTTCGATTGGAAAAAACAACTTCAATATCTTATTAGGACAAGAAGCCCAAAAATTTACTTATCACGAAATGTATGCCAATGGTAAAGGATTTACCACTCCTATGTTAACCGCTATTGCCAATGCTGCTGAAACCGATGGTTCTGCAATTGGTTCTGCCGCTTCTCTACAATCCTTTTTCGCTAATGCTGAATACGATTATAGCGATAAATACTATTTGTCAGCAAGTATTCGTTACGATGGATCGTCTCGTTTTGGGACCAACAATAAATGGGGTACATTCTTTTCTGTAGGCGGTAAATATCGTATTTCTCAAGAAGAGTTTATGGCTGGTTCTCGTGACTGGTTAAACAACCTTACCATCAGAGTCAGTTATGGTACCTCTGGAAACCAAAATGTAGGCTACTATGCTGCATTAGGTTTATATGGAAGTACTACCTATGCAGGAATCAATGGTCTTTATCCTGCCACTATTGAAAATCCAAATTTAAAATGGGAAACTCGTAACAAATTCAATGCAGGGATCGACTTTACTATTTTCGACATTTTTACCATGGAGTTAGATTACTACAATGACGTAACCAAAGATATGCACTTTGGCGTTCCTCAATCTTTCGCCTCTGGCGTTGGAAGTACGCTTAAAAATATTGGAAGTATGCGTAACCAAGGGGTGGAATTTCAAATCAATGCCCTTTTAATCAATCAAAAGAATTTCAAATGGACCGCTGCGTTAAACTTTACGAGCAACAAAAATGAAATTTTAGCTCTTGCCACCGATAAACCTATTTTAGGAAATATGACCATGTTAGCCGTAGGTAAACCTTATGGTTCTTGGTATTTAGAAGAATGGGCAGGCGTAGATCCTCAAACAGGGGCTCCTCGTTGGTATGGTCCTAATGGCGAATATGTATACGCCTATTCTCAAGCTGTAAAAAAAGATTTAGGAAGTAGTTCACAAGCCAAATTTTATGGTGGTTTCTCTACTCGTTTCGATTTTTTCAATTTTGATTTTGGTATACAACTCAACTACAACTTCGGAAACAAAGTATTTATCAACGACTTACGTTATTTTGAGAACATAGGTGAAGCAGCTTCAACTCCTACTACGTATTATGTATTTGACAATGCATGGAAAAGTCCAGAAAATCCTGGAAATGGGGATGTACCTCGTTTACAATGGGGTGGTAATAATGGCGCAGAAAACTGGAGTTCTCGTCAATTAGTAGATTGTTCGTATCTTCGTATCAAATCCATTATGCTTGGATACACCATTCCTACCAAAGCAATCCGTAGAGCCTATCTTTCTAGTTTTAGAGCGTATATTGCTATTGATAACTTATATACAGTTACCAACAAAAACTTTAGAGGATATGATCCTGAATCGGGTCTTGGGGGCTCACAATTAGCCAACTACCCTACGCCTATCAACTATACAATTGGTATTAATGTTGGGTTTTAATCCATACCGTTTAACATAAAAACAGATACTACAAATGAAAAAAATAAAAATAGCAAGCTTAGTTATGTCACTAGTATTTCTTAGTGCATGTACAAAAGATTTTTTAACGTATACCCCCGAAAATGCTTTAGGTTCCGAAATTGCCTTAACCACAGTAGTAAACTGTGAAGCAGGTGCCGTGGGTTTATATTCCATGATGAATTCTTTCGAATACTCTGGTCGAAATTTAATTGCCATTGGCGATTTGGCGGCAGATAATACCAATACCTTAGCCGAAACTGCTGGTCACTTAGCCGATGTTGAAAAATACAACCTTAGTACCTCCACCACGGATATAGCCAAACTTTGGGCTAACGGGTATAGAATAATTTCAGCTTCTACCAAATTAATTGTAGCCGTTGATAAATTAATAGGTTCTACCTCCTCTAAAGAAGACATCAAAAGACTTCAATTGACCAAAGCACAAGCATACGGTTTACGAGCATATAATTATTTTATGCTTGCAAACTACTTTTGCTTACCCTATTCTCCAGAAAATGCGCAAACATCTGGTCTTATCCTCATGAATTTAAAAGCTATCGAAGTAAATGATCCTCAAGCAAATAGCACACTTCAAGCTACCTACGATCGTATATTTGGTGATATTGAAGCTGCTAAAGCCGCATTTGAAGCTTCAGGAACCGATGTAGTAAATTCAACCAAGGCACAATTCTTTATAAATAAAGCTGCTGTATGGGGACTTGATGCTCGTTTTAAATTATTTTATGGCAACAATGCGGGTGCTATTGAATCTGCACGCAAAGCCATTGAATTTCGTACAGGAGGTAAGATTATTTACGATTGGAAACAATATTTAGAAATGTGGACAAGCACAGATATCAATTCGGAAGATATGTTTTCGCTTACAGCTACTGCTGCCGACAATCTATCTGCCAATTCTATGTGTAGTTTTTATGCTGGTTATGGTGCACAAGTTTCTAAATATATTAAATCTGAAATTTTAAATAGTAAAACGGATATGAGAACTCAATTGTATCCAACTCGTGATTATCCTAAACAAGAATTCAGTGTGTTGAAATACCCTAACAAAAACAATATTGTAAATGTACCCGTTATTCGTTTACCCGAAATGTATTTGACCATTGCTGAAGCCGAAGCTAAACTTAATGGAACTTCACAAGCTGCTTTTGATGCACTTTTTGTAATTGCACAAAGAGATACCGCAGTAAGAGAAAACGGTGTAATGGGCTTACAAGCTAAATACACAAACCCAGAAGAATTATTGAAAGCTATTGAAATAGAACGTCAAAGAGAATTAATGTGTGAAGGACATCGTTGGATGGATTTACGTCGTAATCATCAAGCGCTCACACGTAATGGATCCAATGGAAGTAACAAATCCAACGATTATCGAATTACTTTCAAAAATTGGCCCGTGTATGATTTTGCATACGCAATTCCTGTTGCAGAAATAAATGCAAACCCATTTATCAAACAAAATACCACCTGGGCTAGTGGGGTACCTAATCCTACACTTCCTATACAAGGTTATGGAATGTAATGGCACAGCTTCCACACATCGTCATTAATTTTTTTTGTAATATTAAATAAAAAGCAATAAAAAAAGGCAGATTATATCTGCCTTTTTTTATTGCTTTTTATTTTGTACTTTTGCAATCAATAAATTCACTTTAGTGTACTGTTAAATGGCAAAAAACGTTTACGTCAAACATACTGAACCTCAAACTCCTGTAAATACAGATTTGGACATTCCTGCAAAAAAAGCCAAGGAAAAAAGAGTGGGCACCCCTAAAACTCGCGATTATACGTCTATGCCAAGCAGTTCAGCAAAAGAAAAATGGGCCTATCTATTAGGCGTTTTTCTTTTATTTCTCAGTTTATTTCTATTAATTAGCTTTGTTTCACATTTGTTTGTTTGGTACAAAGATTTTGATAAACTAAGTTTGCTAAATCCAAGTGCAGTGTTGACGGATACCCATGTACTCGTCAAAAATGCCACGGGACGTTTAGGCGCTTATATTTCCTTCTTTTTATTAAATCAAGGATTTGGCATATCTTCTTTTTTATTTGTGTCTTTATTTCTCATTATGGGCTTACGCTTATTAAATTTACGATCTAAACCTTTACTTAAGGTTTTTTTATGCCATAGTTTTTTTCTCATTTGGATTTCATTGTTTTTGGGAAGTTTGTTTCATTCAAGCTATCTATCTATTTTGGGCGGTGCCTTTGGCTATGAATTGAGCCTCTATTTAGAAGGTTTGGCAGGAATGCCTGGTCTTTATCTTATTCTTCTTTTTTCCTTAGCTTGCTTTGCCGTATTTGTCTATAATTTTAAATGGAAAATGTATCCTGCTTTTTTGAAAAAAAAGAAGACTGACATACCATCCACACAAACGTCCAATATAGCCGAAGAAACTACCATTGGAGATTTATTGGCTTCAGAGGCTCCCCTTGTACCTCCTACAAGTACGGAAGATACAGAGGATGACAATTTTTTAACTCCTTTTGCCTCACAAAGCAATCCTCTAAAAAACAAACGCATTGAAATAAAAAACGAAGAAGTCATTTCCGTCCCCGAAGAGTTTAAAAAAACAGAAGAATTATCCACGATTTCATCCAGTATCCAAGAAGTAGCTTTTTCCACTACACACAAGGAAAAAGAAACTAAAGTCCAAGATGATATTTTATTTACTATCGAAAATGCAGAAGTTTCCTTGCCAGAGCCCAACAAAACAGCAACCGATTTCACAAGCGAAAAACTACACTTTGGTA
>JAVVPL010000097.1:0-5895 GCA_036655775.1 Bacteroidales bacterium
ACTAAAATAGCCATGGGTAAAAGTACACATTTTAGCGGACAGCAATAAAAAAAATACCACCAAAGTCCATTTTCTTGGGTTTTGTGGTATTTGTTTGTATTTGTTTTTAGATTTTTTTAGGTCTTATTCTTTTTGATGCGCATAATTTAAAACCTCTTCATTGAAATAACTAAGGCTGATACCTGCTATTTTAAACATCTCTTCCGATTCTTCGCCTGCATGATATTTAAACTCACACACCACACGTTTGATTCCACAATTGATAATCAACATCGCACAAGTACGACAGGGGGTCATTTTGCAATAAACCGTGCCTCCATCTAGCGCAATACCACGACGAGCCGCTTGACAGATTGCATTTTGTTCCGCATGGACCGTTCTGACACAATGCATCGTAATGCTGCCATCCTCATGTAAGGTCTTTTTAAATAAGTGTCCCACTTCATCACAATGGGGTAGGCGAGAAGGGGAGCCCACATAGCCAGTTACTAAAATTTGTTTATCTTTGACAATTACGCATCCACTTTTTCCTCTATCACAAGTAGCTCGTTTAGCAATACTTCGGCATAAATCCATAAAATATTCATCCCAATTAGGACGTTGTTCAATAGGCATTGTATTTTCCATTTATTTAATTTTAGCAAGTAATTTTTCCACTTTTTGTTCTAAGGATGACACCTCTTCATTATTCAACAAAATCGCATCCGAGAGAGCTATACATTTTTGCAAATTCTGATTATAAGGATTGTCACTGTGCATTTCCCGGGCTTCATTGGCCAAAAAAGTAGGATAGTCTATATGATCCGTTTCGGATTTTCGTTTTTTGATTCGGTCAAAACGGATTTTAGGATCGGCATCTACGGCCCATAAGGTAAAATGTGCTTTCTCTCGTAGCGAATTAATTTCGCCTTCACTACGAATACTCTCAATAATCGCATCTGTACCGCTTGCTAAAGCAGCTTTATACAATTCATCTACAATATAAGAGGCTCCTTTTTGGGTACGCAATTCATTCGCAACCAAAGTCATGCTATCTCTATTCACTGCCAAATGCCGTTTTTCAATTTCTTTGATCAAAAAAGCACGAGCCGAAAAATGGGTAAATCCTTTATTTTTAACTAGATAATCTACCACTGTACCTTTACCTGCACCTAAAGTACCTGTAATACCAATAATATACATATCAATTTTTATTTAGAAGGAAGGGTGTCGAACACAATTCCTCTTGCAATTGCCTCCATTTGCAATAATAAATCGCGTTTAGGTTTACGAGGCGAATACAAATAAGTATCAATCATTACAAGCTGTTTGTTTTTTTCATCTACAAAGACATAATTAACAAAAGGCCCCCCCATATAATCTTTTTTCAATTTCCATAAGCCCCGTGTTTCTATCGCATATTTATCGGCAAAACGAATTTCTTTTGCTTGAGGATACACCTCGGTGAATTGCGTTTCCGTAGTCATATAAGAGCCATCCAAAGGGCCAGGCACAAGACTTGTAATTTCATTTCGTTTTTTTATAATCGAGTTCAACTGTAAATCTTCTACTTTAGTATAAGGAAACGTATGAATCAACATCCCTTGACCAAATTCTTTACTTTCTTTTTTTATCCAAGCAAAATGTTTATTGATATTTACAATTTGAAATCCATCGGGAAATACAAAATAAAATCCAAATACATTTTTGATCCGATCGCTTATCGAGGTTACTTCCGAGCTTTTAAATGTTTTTTGAATACGAAGATATTCGCGATCGTAAAAACCTTTCAACATCAATTCACGTTTTTGGGCAAAAAGTTCACAAAAACGCGTTTTAGTAGGAACTACAAATTTGAAAATAATTTGAGGAGCTGCCCATACATTTTGTTTTGCTTCAAATTTTTCGGAAGCTTGGGGATCGATCTCGATAATAATAATATTTCGTAATCGCTGAAACATTTTGGTATCAGAGAAACTCTCTGCGGAAATATTGGCCAAGGAAAATAAGGGTTCCATTTGATTTAAGCCCACTTGTTTTTGAGCAAAAAAAGCACGTAAACTATCCCCAGGAGCAGAATTAAAAACCGGTTTATCGCAAACCACCAAAATTTCACAAGTTTTTCCACCCGAACTAGACAATTTGGAAGGCACTTTTGTTTTACAAGCGCTCATCATCAGACAAAGGCCCAAACATCCACAAAAAGCAGATGCGAAACTTAATTTTTTGAAAATAGACATTAGATTTAGATTTAGATTTAGATTTAAATTTAAATAGTGAAACTTTGCGTACTATAAAACACAAAAGTACAATATTTTTTGAAAATATAGGCGCTATCTTTAGAAAAAAATTGTTAATTAGTATTTAGTAAGTTTTTTACTTTCCTATTTTACTTTTCCATAGTATTTTTTAACTTTGTAGGCTTCAAAACATAGAAAGATGACAAAAAAAATCAAGAATGCCCTTATTTCCGTATTTTCCAAAGACGGATTGGATGAAATGGTAAAATTACTACACGCACAAGGCGTTGTAATTTATTCAACAGGAGGTACTTACGAATATATTAAAAAATTACAAATTCCTGTTTTAACGGTTGAATCCCTCACCTCGTATCCTTCTATTTTAGGAGGACGTGTCAAAACCCTACATCCCTTAGTATTTGGGGGTATTTTGGGGCGTAGAGATGTAGAGAATGATTTAAAACAAATGGAAATCTATGGCATTCCTGAATTTGATTTAGTCGTAGTTGATTTATATCCATTTGAGAAAACAGTTGCAGCAATGGCCTCGCAAGCAGAAAGCATCGAAAAAATAGATATAGGCGGAATTTCTTTAATTCGTGCAGCCGCTAAAAACTTCAAAGATGTAGTTGTGGTACCCTCTGTAGCTTATTATGCCGAATTTAACACTTTATATGCAGCACAAAATGGCACATTTACCATCGAACAACGTCGTCGTTTTGCCACCTATGCTTTTGGCGTTTCTTCACACTATGATAGTGCTATTTTTAATTATTTTAATCAAGAAGAACAACTAGAGGTTTGCAAATTGGACCTAAGCCAAGGAACCCCTTTACGTTATGGAGAAAACCCTCATCAAAAAGCGAGATTTTTTGGCGATTTAGATGCTTGTTTTACCCAACTTCATGGAAAAGAATTATCCTATAATAATTTGTCGGACGTAGAAGCCGCTTTGTCGCTTATCGACGACTTTTCACAACCCACATTTGCCATTGTAAAACACAACAATGCTTGTGGATTGGCGCAAAGAGACAATATTCTTCAAGCATGGACCGACGCCTTAGCGGGCGATCCTATTTCAGCTTTCGGAGGTGTTTTTATTGCCAATCGTCCCATTGATAAAGCTACCGCCGAACAAATTAATACCCTTTTCTTTGAAGTGTTGATAGCCCCTGCTTTTGACAAGGATGCCTTATCAATCTTAGAGACAAAGAAAAATAGAATTTTGTTGGAACGCAAACCATACACAGTTCCCAATCAAACAATAAAAACCGTATTAAATGGGGTGTTGATACAAGATAGAGATACCAAAACGGAAACTTCAGCCGACTTACACCTAGTAAGCCAAGAAGCCCCCAATGCACAAGAAATTGACGATTTACTTTTTGCCAACAAAATTGTAAAACACAGTAAATCCAATGCCATTGTATTAGCTAAAAATGGGCAATTATTAGCTAGCGGCATCGGACAAACTTCCCGTGTAGATGCCTTAGAACAAGCCATCGTCAAAGCCAAACATTTTAAATTCGACCTAAATGGAGCCGTTATGGCTTCAGATGCGTTTTTTCCTTTTGCCGATTGTGTAGAAATTGCACATAAAGCAGGAATTCATGCGATAATTCAACCAGGGGGGTCTATACACGATCAATTATCCATAGAATATTGCAATAAAGAAGGACTTGTCATGGCAATAACAGGGTTTAGACATTTTAAACACTAAATAGTTAAAATTATCCTTCAAAATATTTGCAAATAGCTATAATTATTTGTAATTTTGACCCTTAATTATATTCTTATAAAGAAAAACAAAGCATGGAACTATTTTCCTTTATGACGCGCGAAATTGCTATTGATTTAGGTACAGCAAATACCGTCATCATTTACAATGATAAAGTAGTAGTGGATGAACCTTCCATTATCGCATTGGATAGAACCACAGGAAAAGTAATCGCTGTGGGTAAATATGCCATGATGATGCAGGGGAAAACACATGACAACATAAGAACAATCCGTCCTTTGAAAGATGGCGTAATTGCCGATTTCCAAGCTACCGAAAGTTTAATGAGGGAATTGATTAAATTAGTACCTCTCAAAAAATCACTCTTTCCACCCGCTTTAAAAATGGTTATTTGTATTCCTTCAGGAATCACTGAAGTGGAAGAACGGGCGGTACGCGATTCTGCCGAACAAGCAGGAGCGAGAGATGTTCGTTTAATTCATGAACCTATGGCGGCAGCAATTGGCATTGGCATCAATGTACTAGAACCTCATGGAAACATGATCGTAGATATAGGCGGGGGCACTAGTGAAATTGCAGTGATAGCCTTAGGCGGAATTGTAAGTAATAAATCCATCCGTATAGCGGGAGACGATTTCAATCAAGATATTCGTGAATATATGCGCAAACGCCACAATATTAGTATTGGAGAATACACCTCAGAACGGATAAAAATAGAAGTAGGTGCGGCAATTCCCGAATTGGACAATCCTCCTGAAGATTTTGCAGTACAAGGTCGAGATATGTTGACAGGGATTCCTAAAGAAATCGTAGTCAATTATGCTGAAATCGCGCATGCGTTGGATCGGTCCATTCTAAAAATAGAAGCGGCTATATTAAATGCGTTAGAAATGACTCCTCCCGAATTATCGGCGGATATTTTCAAAACAGGTATTTATTTAGCAGGAGGAGGTTCTTTATTGAGAGGTTTAGACAAACGTATCGCAATGAAAACCAAGCTTCCTGTTCATTTGGCAGAAGATCCTTTGCGAGCTGTAGCTAGGGGTACAGGTATTGCACTCAAAAACTTTGATAAATTTACATTTCTCATAAAATAGGTAATGAGAATTATATTACTCTTTCTCAAAAAAAATTATTACATCCTTTTATTTATTCTTTTAGAAGGAATTTCTTTGGAATTAGTGGTTAAATACAATATATTTCAGAGTTCTAGTTTTTATGCTTTTACCACAAATATACGCGGTGTTTTTTCTTTTTGGAATGACGAATATCGTTCTATTTGGTACGTTCGCCACAACAATGAAAGTTTACAAAGAGAAAACGCACAGTTGAGAGCGGCTTTAAAAGCGAGTAAGTTATCCTCAAAACATGAAAGAGAACATGTGGATGATAGCCTATATCAGCAAATGTATGTCTACATTCCCGCAAAAGTGATCAGCAATTCTATTACCAAACAAAACAATCATATTATTCTTGATTGTGGTAAAAATGAAGGCTTAGAAATAGGAATGGCGGTGATTACTTCAGATGGAGTGGTTGGGATTGTTGAAAGAGTAACCGATAAGTTTGCCTCAGTAATGTCAATTTTACATTCCGATAGTAAGTTAAGTGCTAAAATTATTCCTGGCGATTTTACAGGCTCCATTACATGGGAAGGTTTAGATTATCGCAAAGGACTTTTGACCGATGTACCTTCTAATTTTAAAGTAAGTATAGGAGATAAGGTCGTAACTAGTGGATACTCACTTTCATTTCCAGCGGGCATTGCCATCGGTAACATAGATGAAATATTAGAAAGTAAAGGGGATGACTTTCATCGTTTGCATATTCGCTTTACTACCGATTATAATACCTTACAAGAAGTATATGTGGTTCGAAATCTCTACAAAAAAGAAGTAGACACCCTACTTACCAATATAGATAAAAAATAAATGGGAA
>JAVVPL010000098.1:0-5601 GCA_036655775.1 Bacteroidales bacterium
CCCAATCCAACTTAGCATCTCGATACGTGGTATCAGTATACAACAACTCTCTCGCATCTACCACTTTATTTTCAATTCCACACATTTGCAAATAGTGTCCAATAATCAAAGTGGAAAGGCGTTCGCCATAAGATACAATCTGATCGTAGGCACAATTTTTATTCAGTTTTGCTACATTTTGTAAATCTAGATTTAGATTGGAAAATAGCTGTTTTAAATCGGTGTAAACAGGATGGGATGTATTTAAAAACAATTTAGATACAATCTCTAAATGAAGTGACAAAACTGTTTTAAAATCTGAGTCCTTATGGGGCAGATGGCTATAATACGCTTCTAAAAGATTTTCTAGCGCATTGGTTGTTTTTCCCATTGCAGAAAAAACAAGCAAAATTTTAGTAGTTGGCTCTTTTGATACTATCAAAGCCACATTTTTGATTGCTTCCGCACTATTTACCGAAGCACCACCAAATTTAAAAACTTCCATACTTTAATTTTTCTATTTTATTTAACATACTTCGGCTACAACAAAGGTGCTGCCCCCCACAAAAATCAAATCATCATTTGAGGCCTCTTTTTTTGCCGCTTCCAAAGCTTTTTTAACCGACGAATACACCTTGCCTTTCAAACCTTTTTCCATAGCTTTTTTAGCCAATAATTCGGCTTCAAGTCCTCTAGGAATATCGGCTTTGCAAAAATAATATGAGGCATGAATGGGTAACATTGAAAGTACTTTGTCTATGTCTTTATCACTCACCATCCCGATTACAAAATGCAATTTGGCATACGAAGTTTGTTCCAATTGTTTTAGCACCATACGAATACCCGCTTCATTATGTCCTGTATCGCAAATTACACAAGGATGTTCCGACAAACATTGCCAACGCCCCAATAATCCTGTATTTTCTATTACTTTTTCAAAACCTTTTTTAGTATTCTCTTCACTAATATCATATTTTTGTTTAAGAATATCTAGGGCACACAAAGTAGTTAAAACGTTTTTCGATTGGTATACCGACCCTAATAAACCACAAGACATACCACTGATATATGGACTTCCTTTTTTCAAAATATCAAAAACAAAATCTTTTTCTTTTTTATTTTCTATCAATGTAAACAAGGCATCTGCAAAATAAATAGGCGCTTGTAATTCTTTGGCTTTAGAGGTAAACAATAAGGCCGTTTGCAATTGGGTTTCACCTATCACTAGCGGGGTATTCGCTTTGATAATACCCGCTTTTTCTTCCGCGATTTTCACAATTGTATCGCCCAAAAATTGCACATGATCCAAACTAATATTTGTAATTACTGACAGCTCGGGTTGTATCACATTGGTCGAATCTAAACGTCCTCCCATACCTACTTCTATAATCGCTATATCCACGCGTTCACGGGCAAAATAATCAAAAGCCAAAGCCACGGTCATTTCAAAAAAAGAAGATTTTATTTTTGTAAATAAACGCTTATTATTTTCATAAAAATCGATTACTTCACTTTTGCTAATACAGGTTCCATTAATTTTTATTCTTTCTCTAAAATCCTTTAAATGAGGAGATGTATATAATCCCGTTTTATAACCTGCTTCTTGAAAAACAGAAGCCAATAAATGAGAAGTTGAACCTTTTCCATTGGTCCCTGCCACATGTATACTTTTAAATCTTTGTTCAGGATGGTGCAAAGCCTCCATCAATGCCCATGTATTATTCAAATTAGGCTTGTAGGCCGAAGCACCTATTCTTTGAAACATGGGAAGTTGAGCAAAAAGTTCTTCTAGTACTTCCATATATTGCGCATCTATTTTTTCGGCCTTATCTCCCACAATTAGCACTTCAGTTTCCAAAGAAACACCAAACTTTTTGAATACACTTCCTTGAATTCGTTTTGCCAAGTCATAAATATCTTTTCCACTTGCATTTCCATAATTGACCAATACTAAAGGCTGCAAAGGATACACCCCAGCATCCCCTTCTCTAAAGGCTTTCCATGCACATTGCTCTATCAACCAAGCCGCCGACAATTTGCGTCCCTCTTTATAAGGAAAAGAAACCAAATCGGGATACGAACGTACTAAATTTTCATATTGTAAAGTATCCACAATTGGGTTTTGAAAAAAACTGCCCGCACTCCCTATCATTTTCATATCTGGAAGTTTTTGTGCACGTATTTTAGATATCACGCTAGAAATATCCTTGGGTGTAGGCTGTGTGATTCCTTTATCTTGTAAGGTTTGTGCCAAATTTCCATACATCAATTTAGCTTGTGCTTGTTTTTGTAAACAAAAATCAACCGAAAGAATAATATATTTACCTTTAGCTTCTCCTTTAAAAACACTCATTCTATACTCAAATTGGCAATCTTTCTTCAAAAAAGTTTCTTCCAAATGCGTTTCAATATTCCATACTCTTGCACTGATAAAGGTATCCTTCAATTCTACACCATACGCACCAATATTTTGTACGGGCGCACTCCCCACCAAACCAGGAATAGCAACTAAATTTTCTAATCCCCACCATGAATTTTTCACCGTATAGGCAACCAAATCATCCCAATCTTCTCCCGCTTGTACTCTAAGATACACTTCGGTATCTGTGTTTTTTAAAATTTCAATACCCTTGTTTTTCATACGCACAATCATGCCCGCATAATCATCCAAAAATAAAATATTACACGCATTTCCTATATGTAATTTTGGAATATCTTTATACGCGGGAAGCGTATACAATTGCTTTAAATCTTCCACATTCTCAACTTCCACAAAATACGCGGCATCTACATCAATGCCAAAACTATTATATTTTTGCAATGGCATGTTTGATTCTATTCTCATTTTAATTTTTCTTTTAAATATTTTGCAGTATACGATTTTTTATTTTTTACTAAATCTTCAGGGACACCTTCAAACAAAATAGTTCCTCCTTTATCACCCCCCTCAGGTCCCATATCAATAAGCCAGTCTGCCAATTTTATAATATCTAAATGATGTTCTATCACCACCAAAGTGTGTCCTTTTGCCAACAAGGCATCAAACGCTTTTTTTAATTTATTAATATCATGAAAATGCAAACCCGTGGTAGGTTCATCAAATATAAATAATGCAGGCCGATCACAAACCCCTTTACCTAAAAAATAGGCCAACTTAACCCGCTGCGCTTCTCCTCCCGACAAGCTATTGGAAGATTGCCCTAAATGCAAATAGCCAAGTCCGACTTCATCCAATGTTTTTAATTTTTCCACTATATGTTTTGCATCTGTATTTTGACTATCTTCCTCAAAAAATGCAAGCGCCTCTTCCACCGTCATATCCAATACATCTGCAATATTTTTCCCTTTATATAAAATTTCTAATACCTCTTCTTTAAAACGTTTGCCTTTACATTGTTCACACTCCAAATACACATCTGCCATAAATTGCATTTCCACTTTTATCGTGCCTTCTCCTTCACATAAATCACAACGTCCGCCCTCTACATTGAATGAAAAAAAGCCAGGTTTATAACCTCTAGTCTTGGCCAATTTCTGATCAGCAAATAGAGATCGAATATCGTCAAATGCTTTGATATACGTGGCAGGATTGGAACGGGTCGATCGACCAATTGGATTTTGGTCTACCAATTCCACTTGTTGTATTTTTTTTGTATCCCCCAACAAACAATCGTATTTACCTATCTCGCCTCCATATCCTTCATAGATTTTTTTCAATGCGGGATACAGGGTTTGTCTAATCAAAGTTGTTTTTCCCGATCCACTAACGCCACTCACCACCGTCAAAACTTGTAATGGAATCTTAACTGAAATATTCTTTAAATTGTTTTGATTTGCACCTTGTAACTCTATAAAATCTTTCCATTTCCGCCTTTGTTTAGGGATTTCTATTTGTTTACGTCCACATAAATAATCGGCGGTTAAACTCTTTCCTTTTTCAATTAATTCCTTAGGACTACCCTCAAATACCACCTCTCCTCCTTCTTGCCCTGCCAAAGGACCTATATCTATAATATGATCCGCAGCCAATATCGTTTCTTCATCATGCTCAACCACGATAACCGAATTTCCTAAATCTCTCAAATCCTTGATTACACTCAGTAGTTTTTGTGTATCTCGAGGATGTAAACCAATACTTGGTTCATCTAAAATATACATAGATCCCACCAAAGCACTTCCCAAAGAAGTTGCCAAATGAATACGTTGTGCTTCGCCCCCCGACAAACTAGCCGCATGACGTTGTAAACTAAGATAAGGTAAACCCACATGTATTAATACCTGTAAACGATATACAATTTCTTTCAATATTCGTTCACTTATTTCTTTTTCATACACATTCAATTGTATGGTCTCAAAAAAAGTCAATAAATTTTCGATCGACATTCGCACTAAATCGTGTATCGATTTACCATTTATTTTTACATATTCGGCATCCCCTCTCAAACGTGCACCATGACATTCTGGGCACTCAGTCTTTCCTTTATAACGAGCCGACAACACTCTATATTGAATTTTATACGACTGTTCATCCATAAAACGGAAACAGGCTTTAATTCCCTTTATTTTACTATTTCCCTCCCACAATATTTTTTTTTGAGCCTCCGATAAATTTTTATAGGGTCTATGAATCGGAAATTTTTCTTTTTCCGCTTTCGCAATAAAAGCATCTTTCCATTCACTCATCTTTTCACCACGCCAACAAGCCACCCCGTTTTCATATACACTCAAATTTGGATTTGGAATTACTAAATCTTCACTAATACCCACAACATTACCCAAACCCCCACAAGTTTTACAGGCTCCATACGAATTGTTGAAACTAAAAAAATTTACGCTCGGTTTCACAAAAGTCATCCCATCCATTTCCAAACGATTAGAAAATGAATGTAGTTGTTTTTCACCCTTTATTTCCACTTCCACAAAACATTTAGCATCGCCTTCATTAAACGCAGTTTGAATTGAATCAAACACTCGTGAATACAAGCTATCTTCCTCTTTACGCACCACTAATCGATCTACCAATAAATACGTATCTTCGGGTATTTTTTTAAATTTGTTTTTTGAGATTTCATCCAAACGCAGCAAACTACCTTTACTATACAGACGACTAAAACCCATTTGTCCCAACAATTCAAAATATTGAAGCAAAGGCAAACCTGTTCGCGGAGAAAGAGGCGTTAATATAAACACTTTTGACTTCTCAGGCAAATTCATTACAAAATCGGTAACATTGCTTACCGAATGTCGAGTTACTTCCTTGCCAGATATAGGAGAATAAATATGTCCTATACGAGCATACAATAATTTAATATATTCATAAATTTCAGTACTCGTTCCTACAGTTGAACGCGGATTTCTATTTACCGTTTTTTGTTCTATAGCAATAGCAGGTGCAATTCCATCCATAAAATCAACCTCGGGTTTACCCATTCTGCCTAAAAATTGACGAGCGTATGAACTTAAACTTTCCACATAACGCCTTTGACCTTCAGCATATAAAGTATCGAAAACCAAGGATGATTTACCCGATCCCGACAGGCCCGTTACCACCACCAATTTATTGGCGGGCATGGACACATTTATATTTTTTAAATTATGAACTCTAACGCCCTTTAAATTAAT
>JAVVPL010000099.1:0-3087 GCA_036655775.1 Bacteroidales bacterium
ATACCTAATACAGGAGATAATTTTTCATGAGCAAAAGCCTCTTCTTCTTTTACGTCTGTAGCTTCGCCTATAAGTACTTTTGAGCTTTGAGGAATACTTACCCCAGCCATTGCCGCAATTTTATAAGCAGGTTGCCCCACTATATTTGCATTTAATTTACCCTCTATAATAATGGTTTTACCTACTTTTTCTTTTTCTGCTGCATTCAAAAAATAAGCCCCTTGACCAATTAATTCCTTTTTCACCTGTTCATATACACTATCGACCACAACAACCGATTGTTCAGAAGCACAAATCATGCCATTATCAAAAGTTTTACTCATTAAAATGGAACAAACTGCCATTTTAATATTGGCCGTTTCATCAATCACGGCGGGTGTATTTCCAGCACCAACGCCAATAGCTGGAACCCCTGAAGAATAAGCCGCTTTGACCATGCCTGGACCTCCCGTAGCCAAAATTAAATTAATATCTTTATGGTGCATTAAATATTGAGACATTTCTACACTAGGATGTTCTATCCACCCAATAATACCTTCGGGTGCACCTGCAGCAACCGCAGCATCATGCAACATTTTAGCAGCAGCAACCGTACATTTAGCGGCACGAGGATGTGGAGAAAAAACAATTCCATTACGTGTTTTCAAACTAATCAAGGTTTTGAAAATAGCCGTTGAGGTAGGATTTGTAGTAGGGACAACACCTGCGATAACCCCTAGAGGTTCCGCATATTTACGAATACCATTCGTGCGATCATCCTCAATCAAACCACAAGTTTTGGAATCCTTGTATTTATTATAAATATATTCCGAAGCAAAATGATTTTTAATTACTTTGTCTTCTATAATCCCCATACCCGTTTCTTCCACTGCCATTTTAGCCAAAGGAATTCGTTGTCCTGCAGCAGCAAAAGCCACTTTACGAAAAATTTCATCCACTTGTTGTTGCGAATACGTACGATAAATTTTTTGGGCATTAACCACTTTTTGTATCATTTGTTCCACCTCTTCGCGAGGAGATACCGCCTTTAGGGTAGGCGCTTCGTTTTTAGTCACGATTGTATTTGTTTTACTTGTTTCTTTCACATCTGTGGCAAATTTAGTCTTTGCACTAGTTGTTTTTGTCTTTGTTGTCGTTTTCTTTTTTTCCATGAGACAAATTATATTTTTAATTTAATTGTTTCTTAGATAGCAAAGTCTATGCCAAAAACATAAAACACTAATAATACGCATATTAAAAATAGCATTCTAAATTATATGTCCTATTATAATACAACTAGATTAAATTGAACTGTACCATATTAATACAGTTTTATTTTTCCATAAAGATGTACTAATAATAGACACCTTTTCGTTTTTTTAATCCTGAAAATATTTTTTTTGCTTGCTATCCCCTGTTTATACATTGATAAATGAATACAAACCTTTTTTCTTTTCATTATTTTCCGTATCTTTGTGTCCCATTGAAATTTAGCTGCCTCTATTGAGTATCAACACGTAAGCTATCGCTTTGTATAATACAAGGTGCATATTACTACAATATTATAATACTAAAACAAATAGCATGTCATTAGAATCACAGATTAGTGAACTCACTCTAAAAGCCGTAAAAACACTCTTTGGGGCCGATGTTCCCGAAGCGCTTGTACAATTACAAAAAACAAGTAAGGATTTTGTAGGGGATATTACCTTGGTAGTATTTCCTTTTGTAAAAATAGCGCGAAAATCTCCAGAGGCAACCGCTCAGTTACTAGGCACCTATTTACAAGCACAACTTGCAGAAATTTTGCAATTTAATGTGGTCAAAGGTTTTTTAAATTTAGAAATCGATCCACAATATTATTTCCATAGCTTTGCTCAAGCACGAAAAGAAACAAACTATGGCTTTACCCCTCCACGGCTTAGCGACAAACCCTATATTGTGGAATACTCCTCCCCTAACACCAATAAACCTTTACATCTAGGACATATTAGAAATAATTTATTAGGATGGTCGATATCCGAAATATTGAAAGCCAATGGGAAGGTGGTTAAAAAAGTGAATTTGGTCAATGATAGAGGAATTCATATTTGTAAATCGATGCTTGCCTGGCAAATTTACGGCCAAGGGGAAACCCCTCAAAGTAGTGGTTTAAAGGGAGATCACCTAGTGGGTAAATATTATGTTTTATTCAATACCCATTATCAAGAACAGGTGAAAACTTTGCATGAACAAGGAATGGAAAAAGAAGTAGCCGAACGCAAAGCCCCTTTGATGTTGCAAGCACAGGAAATGCTCCGTCAATGGGAAGCAGGCAATACCGAAGTGGTAGAACTATGGAAAACCATGAATGCGTGGGTATATGCAGGTTTTGAACAAACCTACCAAAAAATGGGTATCGATTTTGACAAAACATATTATGAATCTCAAACGTATTTGTTAGGCAAATCTATTGTTTTAAAAGGATTGGAAGATGGCTATTTGTGCAGACATGAAGATGGCTCTGTATGGGCCGATTTAAGAGAAGAGGGCTTAGATGAAAAATTACTTCTTCGTAGCGATGGAACATCGGTGTATATGACCCAAGACTTAGGAACTGCCCAACAAAGACAAAAAGATTATAATGCAGAAAAATTGATTTATGTAGTTGGCAATGAACAAAACTATCATTTTGATGTACTCAAACGTGTATTGAATCGATTGGGTTATTCTTGGAGTGCGGGCATTGCTCACTTATCTTATGGGATGGTAGAGTTGCCCGAAGGAAAAATGAAATCGCGAGAAGGTACCGTTGTAGATGCCGATGATTTAATTCAATCGATGACCGATACCGCACAACGTACTACCGAAGAATTAGGAAAGGCTCAAAGCTTAGGGACTCCAGAACAAGCATTGCAATTGTATCATACCATAGCTATGGGCGCCCTTAAATATTTTATTCTCAAAGTAGATCCTAGTAAAAACATGCTTTTCAATCCTAAAGAATCGATCGATTTCAATGGCAATACGGGTCCTTTTATTCAATATACGTATGCTCGTATTTGTTCTCTTTTACGAAAGGCCGAACTTAGCTCCCAAGGCAATGGCAGCGGTGAAATTTTTGCTATT
>JAVVPL010000099.1:3097-5589 GCA_036655775.1 Bacteroidales bacterium
CCTCAAAATTGCACACTTAGTGAAAAAGATATCGATTTAGTAAAACTTTGTTTAGATTATCCAAGCATTGTTCAACAAGCGGGCGAAGCATTGAGTCCTGCAATTATTGCAAATTATATTTTTGAATTGGCCAAAGCTTTCAATAGTTTTTATCAAGACACGCCTATTTTGAGAGAAGAAGATTTGGATGTTCGCAGTTTTCGTTTAGCTCTTAGTCAGTTTACCGCACAAATTTTAGCTTCGGGCTTAAGGTTGTTAGGCATTGGAGCTCCCGAAAAAATGTAGGTTCTAAATAGCATAAAAAAAAAGCTGAATTCAAAATTGAATTCAGCTTTTTTTATGCTATTACTATTTTTATGCTATTAATACATAAGGTTTAGTTCTTTTTAACTGTTGTGACAAATTGAGCGGATTTAATCACATCGATATATCCTGGACGCATTAAACGTATACGATAAAAATATTGTGTTTCAGGAAGTAAATTAGTTAGTTTAACTACTGCTTTTGAATTTTCAATGGTCATTGGCACATTTTTGTTCGTAAAATTGGCGCTATCCGTACCATAATCGATAGATGTAGTATAATTAACTCCACAAGATTTATCCGAAGTTATTCTTGCTTCTATATCAGCACTTGTACGTGTAGCAGAATCCACAAATACTCTTGGAATTCCAATAGAGGCTAATTTACCTGTATTAAATCCATAATTTGCACTCAATCTATAACTAGGCGTAGTTGCCACAATTGTATACGTATAGGCGGCATCTTTTAGACCCGAAAAAGTAGTTCCATACATTTCATTACCCATATCACTTAGCGTTAGATTTTTTTTGTCAAATAAGCAACTGACTGCATATTGTTTAAATCCATTACTATTGACTGCTATTTGCATACTGACAGAATCTGTTGCGCAAAAAGTATTGATCAAGGGTTTTTCAAAAGAAAGTACATTTCCTGTTTTAAAAGAATAAGTACCTAATATTTTTTGATAAGAAGGTGTTTGCATTCTCACTTGATAGGTATACGTAGTATTAGGAAGCAAGTTGGCAAATTCATATTTGAAATGATCTTTTCCGTCAACAGGTACCATTCGAATAGAATCGTAATTATCAATTCCATAATCAATAAATACGTTATAGTCTGGACGATCTTTTGAATCGACCACAGCTTCAAATGCAACAATCCCGTGTTGATCATCAAGGATTATCTTTTGAGAAAGAAGAATAGGAGAAGTTTGCGTTTGGAACATATAGGTAGTGTCCTTTTTGGAATCTACATTTACAACAGGTAAATAACTGTTGGTAACCAAACGAATATTATAGGTATAGAGCGTATCTGATATTAAATTGTCAAATGCGTATGAATATACCCCTGGAGAAGTGGAAGACATTAAATTTGTCGTATTATAACGTCCTTTAAGTCCATAATCAACATATACTTGGTAGTCATTGCAATTGTTATTGTTGATAGTAGCTGTAGCTGTTAGTAAGCCAGTCACAGCATTTGGAACCACATCTTGCGATGAAATTATAGGGGTAGTACCCGAAGTGAATCTAAGCGTATCACATCCTACGGTTTGGTAAATCCCTGTACTCACATTGATAGTGTATACATAGTCGGTGGATGGTTTCAAATCTTTCAAAATTGCTTGATAACCACCTAGAGTATCCGAAAGAGACATAACACTCCAAGCTTTACTAGCTGCACTTTTAGCTTCAGTATAATAGCAAAACACACTAAATTGTTTTGCAGGATAGTCTTTGAGATTTAGCGTAGCATTTACCGAAACAGTACCCGTTTCTGGCGTTGATTTAAGAGTAGAAACTGTAATTTCAGGAATTGTTTTTTCGGTTTTAAAAGTTTGTAGTTCTCCGAGAATATCACCTTCCTCAGTCACAATACGAATACGATATTGGTACGTTTTATCTAATAATAGAGGGGCTACATTGGCTTGAAATATTCCAGCTTTTGTGGAACTCATATTCAAAGTTTTATCCACTGATTCTTCGGTGGTTCTATAATCGACATATACACGATAGCCTTTATATCCTCGACTATCTATATTTGCCTGGATAATAGCCGTATACGTAACTTTTGAAGTAACTTTGTCGATAATTTGAGAAACAAATTGAGAAGAGACGATCACTGGGGGTTCTTCGGCCTTGTTACATGCACTAAAACCAAGCGCAAATACAAGCGCAATGATAATCGACATAGATAAAATAGAGGTTTTCATTTTCATTTTCATTGTTTATTTTAATATTTATTTATATTCATTATTCTAATACAATTTAGGGACAAAATTAATAAAAATATATTTATATTCAAAACTTTTAATGGTTTTACTTATCGCCTTTATTTATAGAAGAGTACAGTAGAGGCAATAGAAAACGCATTAGGCTTTGTATAAATCGATACGTTTACTTTCAAAACTATTTATAAAAGCTTTATTTTTAGCCACTTCCGCTTTTCCATATTGGATAAAAATTTCT
>JAVVPL010000100.1:0-5517 GCA_036655775.1 Bacteroidales bacterium
TATGTACAAAATTGCGGGAGAATTACTTCCTGCTGTTTTTCATGTGAGTGCTCGTACTCTTGCAGGACATGCACTTTCAATTTTTGGTGATCATTCTGATATTTATGCAACTCGTCAAACTGGATTTGCTTTTTTAGCTTCAGGTTCGGTTCAAGAAGTAATGGATTTGGCTGGGGTCGCTCATCTAACATCTATTAAATCAAGAGTTCCTTTTTGTAGTTTCTTTGATGGGTTCCGTACCTCTCATGAAATTCAAAAAATTGAAGCTTTGAGCAATGAAGATTTAGCTCCTTTATTGGATATGGAGGCTGTGCAAGCATTCCGTGATAAAGCTTTAAATCCAGAACATCCAGTAACGCGTGGAACAGCTCAAAATCCAGATGTGTTTTTCCAAGCAAAAGAAGCTTCCAACAAATATTGGGATGTGCTACCTGATATGGTCAATTCGTATATGGAGCAAATTTCTAAAGTGACGGGCCGTGAGTATAAACCTTTCACTTATTATGGAGATCCTAAAGCCGAACATATTGTTATTGCAATGGGTTCTGTTACCGAAACAATCAAAGAAACTATCGATTTTTTGCGTGCAAAAGGCGAAAAAATAGGTTTGATTTCGGTACATTTGTATCGTCCTTTTTCAGCAAAATATTTATTGAATGTGTTGCCAGAGAGTGTTAAAAAAATCACTGTTTTGGATAGAACAAAAGAAATTGGTGCGACTGGAGATCCTTTATATTTGGATATAGTTGAAGTGTTCAATAGTAAAGCCGTACGTCCATTGATTATTGGTGGTCGTTATGGTTTGAGTTCTAAAGATACAACTCCTGCGCAAATGATTTCTGTTTTTCAAAACATGAATCAAGCAGAACCTAAACATAAATTTACTGTAGGTATTGTAGATGATGTAACTTTCCATTCATTACCACTTCTTCCTGAAATTAGTGTAAGTCCTGCAGGTACTTTTGAAGCCAAATTTTATGGTTTAGGTGCTGATGGTACAGTGGGGGCAAATAAAAATTCTATCAAAATTATTGGAGATAATACCAATAAATATTGTCAAGCTTATTTTGCGTATGATAGCAAAAAATCAGGTGGTTTTACATGTTCTCATTTACGTTTTGGAGACAATCCAATTCGTTCCCCTTATTTGGTAAATACCCCCGATTTCGTGGCTTGTCACGTAGCGCCTTATATTTTTAAATATCCTGTATTGCGTGGTTTGAAAAAAAATGGTACCTTCTTGTTGAATTCCGTATGGAGTGTAGAAGAAACCAAAAAACAATTGCCAAACGATATGAAAAAGTTTATGGCTGAAAATAATATTACTTTTTATATTATCAATGCCACTGCAATTGCTGAAGAAATAGGTTTGGGAAATAGAACTAATACTATTCTTCAATCCGCTTTCTTCAAAATCTCGAATGTTATTCCTTTTGAATTAGCTGTTTCTCAAATGAAAAAAGCAATTGACAAATCCTATGGTAAAAAAGGAGAGAATATTGTCAATATGAATTATGCAGCGGTAGATAGAGGAATTGAATTTTCAAAAATTGAAATTCCATCCGATTGGAAAAATCTTCCATCCGATGTTGCTAAAGCTGAAGTTGCTGGAAAACCTGCATTTATTAGTAATGTAGTAGATGTGATGAATGACCAAAAAGGAGATGATCTTCCTGTGAGTGCATTTTTAGATGTGGCTGACGGAACTTTCCCTTGTGGTACTTCTAAATATGAAAAACGAGGTATTGCTGTAAATATTCCACATTGGGTTCCTGAAAATTGTATTCAATGTAATCAATGTTCTTACGTTTGTCCTCATGCTGCTATTCGTCCTTTCTTGATGACTGAAGAAGAGGTGAAAAATGCACCTGCTGGTACCAATACGGTTAAAGCGAATGGTAAAGAATTTGAAGGTTTGCAATTCCGTATGCAAGTTTCGGCCTTGGATTGCACAGGTTGTGGAAACTGTGCCGATGTTTGTCCTGCCAAAACAAAAGCTTTGGAGATGAAACCTTTGATGGATCAAATGGATCAAGTAGAACGTTGGGATTATTTTGCAAATAAAGTAAGCAATAAAGCATCTTTGGTAGAAGTTGGCAAAACTGTTAAAAACAGCCAATTTGCACAACCTTTATTTGAATTTTCTGGTGCTTGTGCAGGTTGCGGAGAAACTCCATATATCAAATTAATTACGCAATTGTTTGGTGATAGAATGATGGTTGCCAATGCAACGGGTTGTTCTTCTATCTATGGAGGGTCTTGTCCTTCTATGCCTTATACTAAAAATGAAAAAGGTCGTGGTCCAGCTTGGGCTAACTCTTTGTTTGAAGATAATGCTGAATTTGGTTTAGGTATGCTTACGGCTGTCAAAAAAATGAGAGATCGTTTACAACGTTTGATGGAAGAGGGTTTGCAATGTGATTGCTGTTCAGCTGAACTTAAAGCATTATTTACAGAATGGATCCAAAATCGTGAAAATACAGAAAAATCAATTGAAATTTCTGAAAAAATTAGACCTTTGGCTAAAGCTTGTTCTTGCGATATTTGTAAAGAAATTATCAAACATGAACACTATCTAATCAAAAAATCACAATGGATTTTTGGAGGTGATGGTTGGGCTTATGATATAGGTTATGGTGGTTTGGATCACGTAATTGCTTCTGGTGAAAATGTTAATATTTTAGTTGTAGATACTGAAGTCTATTCAAATACGGGTGGACAAGCTTCTAAAGCAACTCCAGTGGGTGCAATTGCTAAATTTGCAGCTTCAGGTAAACGTATTCGTAAAAAAGATTTAGGTGCTATTGCAATGACGTATGGGTATGTTTACGTGGCTCAAGTAGCTATGGGAGCAAATCAAGCACAATATTTAAAAGTACTTAAAGAAGCCGAAGCCTATAATGGTCCTTCTCTTGTAATTGCTTATGCACCATGTATTAATCATGGTTTAAAAGCAGGTATGGGAAAAACACAAGAAGAAGCCAAACGTGCGGTTGAATGTGGCTATTGGCATTTGTGGAGATACAATCCTACTTTAGCAGAAGAAGGTAAAAATCCATTTACATTAGATAGCAAAGAACCCGAATGGGATAAATTCCAAGAATTTATCGCTGGAGAAGTTCGTTATAGCTCATTGAAAAAAATGTATCCTGCCGAAGCAGATGAGTTGTTTAAAGCCTCTCAAGAAAATGCACTTTGGAGATACAATCAATATTTGAGATACACCAAAATGGGTTGGTAATCTTAATGTGAAATCTTACCTAAAGGAGGGCATCTAGTAGATGCCCTCCTTTTTTATTTTTTGTATAGAGTAGTTTAGTCATTTTTCTATGCGATCTACTTGGGAATATTCTAATAAAATATTAATTTTACATGCGGTATTAAAATGCTTCGTAAATGAAAGAATCTAAGCGCAAATCTATCAAAAAGCGTGAAAAATAGCCTTTATTTATAATATATTTTTTGGAAAATTAGGTCTATATGCAACGAAAAATATTTTCTTTAGGTCTTTGGTGTTTACTGTGTCTTTTAGTAGGCGTAAAGGGGTATGCAAAAAATATAGAACCGAACTATAAAATAAAAACAGCCTACCATAAAACGCAAATGAGAGATCCCAAATTGACTCTTTCTCTAAAACTATCTCATTCCGATTCCGCTCTTATTCTGGCACAAAAAAACAAAGATCGATTATTGGAAGCGGATATTTATTTAGCAAAAGGGAATATATATGCTTCACAAGGATCTTATTCGCTATCTATAACAATAACAAATCGAGCTTTAGTCATTTTATCTAAGATCAAAAAAACAGAACAAGGCAAATATTTTGATGAAATATATAGTAAGGTCTTAAATAATATAGGCTATTCACAAGCGTATTGTTCCAATTATACCGAAGCCTTAAATTGTTTTAGTAAATTATTGCGTTGTTATGAGTCGAATGCAAAAATGCCTTATGCCGCATGGGCTTATAATGGATTCGCTTATATATACACAACGCAAAAAAAATTTAAAGAGGCTGAATTTTATGCACAAAAAGCCTTGGCAAAATCACAAGAATTAAATGATATTAAAATAATTTATAGTTCATATTCTTATCTAGGAGATATTTATTATCAACAAGGACTTTACGAACAAGCTTTAAATTTTTTCTTGGAACAACAAAAAATAGCGGCAACGCATACATTTGATGGGGATGCCACTATTCATTCCTTATGTAATATGGCCGAAGTATATCATAAAAAAAAACAAGATAAAATTGCGGAACAATATTATCTAAATGCAATGCGTTTAGCTGAAAAAAACAATAAGCCTTTGTATTTATTTATAAAATCGGCTTATGGTCAATTTTTGATGGAAAGTAAACGCTCGAATGAAGCCCTTACATTGTTTCTTTCATTATTAAATGAAAAACAACTTATAGATTATAGTGAATATAAAATAATTATTTTACAATGTTTAAGTACTTTATATGAAAATCGAGGAGATTATAAAAAAGCAACCCAATATCTTCAAGAATGTTACCAGTTGATAGATACAAATTATCTTCGAGAAGCTTCAGAAAAACTCGATTTGCGTCAAAGAAATTTTGATGAATATAAACAAAGTACAGAACAAAAAATATTTCAACAAAATATAAAATTAGAACAAAATAATTCGCGAGCTAAAAATTTATGGATTGCAATTTTGAGTATTGTGTTTTTAATTGTACTATTTCTAACAGTTTATATTATTAGTAGAATTGTAAAACAAAGACAATTAAATACTTTGCTAAATGAAAAAATAGATTGGATTTATAATGCCGAAGATCAGCGAATTGAAGATAAAACGCGTGCGTTGATGGAAAATTTGAACGAAAAAAACGAACAGTGCCTTCCCGATTCTTTAGGAGTCGCTCAATTTACAAGTGAAATAGAAACTTTGAAACGAAAAATCAATTTATTAAAAAATCAAATTCCACTCAAGGAAGAGAATACAAAACTAATTATAGAGATTGAAAATATTTTGAATTCTTTTTCATCTGAAAAACAGTGGGCAGAATTTAAGTTGCTTTTTGAAAAATCTGGAGACTATTTGTGTGAGTCGCTTCAAAAAAATATCCTCAATTAAATTCCTTAGATGTGCGACTTTGTATCTTAATTAGTATGAATTTAAGTACTAAAGAAATTGCTTCCCTAACTCATAAATCAATTCGAGGAATTGAAGGGGCTAAATTTCGTTTACGTAAAAAAATGGCTTTAGAGCCAGAGTCAGATCTTTATGAGCATATCACAGCATATAAAAATCAGTGAGAATAGAATATTTTGATATTTAGTATAAATATTTCAGTATGAATGTGTCAAATTTGTTTGCGTAGATTTATCGTAGTTAAAAAGTAGATTTATGAGAGTGTGAAATTTGGTTTTGACAATTCAAAGAACGTATTTTGTTATTAAAATTATTTTAGTATGAAAAAGAACTTTATTTTGTTAGCATTTATTAGCTTTCTTTTATCTTTAAGTTGTGTTTTGGGTAATAAAG
>JAVVPL010000101.1:0-5474 GCA_036655775.1 Bacteroidales bacterium
GAACGATTGGCATCTATCACCAATAAATACCCCATAATTATATACGCAGCCATTTCCACTAATCGCCGTGCATGAAAATCTAACAATTCTTCACTTTCCAAGGCCTTTACTTTATCTACGGCAAGTAAATAATCAGCAAGCATTGCTTGTAAATCATTTTTTAAATGATCAAAATCAGGATGTAATTTTTGTGCTTGATATTCGGCAATTAATTTGGGATAATTTCCGTTAACAACATGACGAATAGCAGCTACTACTTGTAGTTGCGATGTACCTTCATAAATGGTAAGAATACGGGCATCTCTGTACAAACGCTCCACTGGAAAATCTTTCATAAAGCCTGTGCCTCCATGAATTTGAATCGCATCGTAGGCATTTTGATTGGCATACTCGCTCGCAAACATTTTGAGCATAGGGGTCAACATATCGGCATTTCTTTGATTGAGTTTCAAATCACTTCTCTCCTCTGGCGTCAAACTAGGACCTTCGTTTTGAAGTATACCATACGATTTATAAATATCCACAAAACGAGAAGTTTCATATAATATAGTACGAGCAGCATCGGTTTTAGCGCGCATCATAGCCAACATTTCATACACCGCAGGAAATTGAATAATCGCTTTGCCAAATTGTTCACGTTCTTGCGCATATTTGAGTGCTTCTCGGTATGCCGCTTCAGACAAGCCCACCGATTGAGCACCTACGCCTAAACGAGCTCCATTCATCAAGGACATCACATATTTAATTAAGCCTAATTTGCGATCACCCACCAATTGACAAGGGGCATTATTAAAAACCAATTCACAGGTTGGGGAGCCTTTAATTCCCATTTTATTTTCAATACGACGTACGGTCACCGCACCTTTTTTACGATCGTATACAAAATACGATAAACCTCGACCATCCGTGGTACCTTCTTCCGAACGGGCTAAAACTAACTTAATATTGGCATCTCCATTCGTAATAAAACGTTTTACCCCATTCAAACGCCAACATTTGGCATCTTCATCGTAACTAGCTTTCAATTGTACCGCTTGCAAGTCGGAACCTGCATCGGGTTCGGTCAAATCCATTGAACAGGTTTCCCCCTCATGAATACGAGGCAAAAATTCAGATTTAATTTCTTCGGAAGCAAATTCATGAATAGTTTCCGCACAATCTTGTAATCCCCAAATATTGGCAAAGCCAGCATCTGCACGGGATACAATTTCGGCAGCCATTACATAAGGCACCATCGAGAAATTCAATCCTTTATATCGGCGAGGCAAAGCAAGTCCATAGACTCCAGCTTGTGTCAATACCGCATGATTTTGTTGGGTTCCACGAGCATAAATCACTTGATTATTTATAATTTGAGGGCCTTCTTGATCTACACTCTCCGCATTAGGAGCTATCACTTCCGCTGAAATTTCACCTATAATCTCCATCACTTTGTCGTAGCTATCCATCGCATCTTCAAAATCTTTGGGTGCATAATCGTACTGGTCTTTATCGGCGTAGTCTTTTTCTTTTAAACGTACACACTTTTTCATCACTGGATGAGTTAAGTGGAATTTTAGAGCTTCATTATCGTTATAAAAATTCATATCTTCTCTTATTTTTTAATTTAACATTGCGACTTTGAGTGACTACTTTGAGTGCGCTTTATAATATTTAATCATTTTGGGCAATACCTCTTGCACAGAACCCGTAATTACATAATCTGAAATCTTATTTATAGGGGCATTGGGGTCTGTATTAATACTAATAATTTTAGAAGATTGATCCATACCTGCACGATGTTGTACCGCTCCAGATATTCCACACGCAATATACAACTTAGGTCGCACAGTAACGCCAGTTTGTCCTATTTGACGTTCATGATCAATAAAACCACCATCCACAGCGGCACGGGTCGCTCCCACTTCGGCACCTAAAACACCTGCTAATTCATATAATAATTTGAAATTTTCTTTAGATCCTACACCATATCCCCCAGCAACAATAATTTGACTTCCTTTAATATTTACTTTTTGGGCTTCAATATGACGTTCTATAATTTCACATACAAAATCAGAAGGAAGCGTATATTTTGCCACCTCCAATTTATTTAAAATTCCTTTATAGTCGGCTTGAAAAATTTCTTTTTTCATCACGCCCTCACGTACTGTGGCCATTTGAGGACGAGTTTCAGGATTGACAATCGTAGCAATGATATTTCCTCCAAAAGCAGGACGAATTTGATACAATAAATTTTTATAAGTCTTAGCACTTTTAGTCTCTGTATGATCCCCTATTTCCAATGAAGTACAATCAGCGGTAAGTCCACATTTCAATGCCGATGCCACACGAGGAGCCAAATCTCGACCTACAGAACTTGCCCCAAAAAGCATAATTTCAGGTTTGAGTTCTTTAAATAAATTTACAATGATGGAGGTATGAGGAAGGGTAGTGAAAGGGAAAAGACGCTTATCTTGTGCAAAGTGAATGACATCAACACCATAAGGATACAAAGTACTTTCCAAATTTTTTACTTCATTTCCTATTACTAGTGCTTCTAATTTAAGTCCTAATTCATTAGCCAATTTTTTACCTTTGGACAAAAGTTCCAAACTCACATCAGCCACTAAATTTTCTTCGGTTATTTCGCAATATACAAAAACGTTTGACATATATTTTCGCTTTAAATGTTTGTAATTATAGTATTTCTTTTTTTAGCCAATGATATGTGCGGTCAACAATTCTTTGATCAGTCCATCTATCTCGGCATCGGAAGTACTTAAAAAAGTGGCATCCTTTTGTGCTAATACTACGTTTTCTATTTTCTTTACTTTGGTTGGCGAACCCGAAAGTCCCAATTTTTCAGGCTCAACGGCTAAATCGGCGGCCGTCCATTCCTCTATTTTGAGATAGGGTTTTGTATTGAACATATCCGTATAATCCATAGCTAAACCTTGACATTCTGAGGCTGTCCGCGCATTTTTGTATTTCATCACCCGCTTTGCATGACGAGGACGACAAGGATCGGCCGAACTATGTACCGTTACCAAACAAGGAAGCGGGGATTTAATAGTTTCCACCCCTCTTTCCAAACGACGTTTAATAGTTACATACTTGCTAGTAATTTCAACTAATTCTTCCGCGTATGTAATTTGAGGAATATGTAATTTTTCAGCAGTTTGAGGGCCTACTTGTGCGGTATCTCCATCAATGGCTTGACGACCAGAAATAAGAATATCAAAAGGAGCTAATTTTTTCAAAGCCATAGCAATGGTATACGAAGTTGCCAAAGTATCTGCTCCAGCAAATTTCATATCACTAATTAAATAACCGCCATCGGCACCTCTATACATAGACTCACGAATAATTTCAGCGGCACGCCCTGGTCCCATCGTAAGTACATGAATTTCGGCATCTTTTATGCTATTTTTCATTTTAATAGCCATTTCTAAGGCATTTAAATCTTCTGGATTAAAGATGGCAGGCAAGGCCGCACGATTGACTGTTCCGTCAGCTTTCATTGCATCTTTGCCTACATTGCGGGTGTCGGGCACCTGCTTCGCTAATACAATAATTTTAAAACTCATAAATTTTAATGTTAAGTATATGTTTTTCTTTGAACCTACAAAAATACCGTTTTTTAAGGAGAAATCCTAATTTAGAGTAAGACTTCGCAAAGTAGTTTTTAAAAAAAAATGTTAATAAAATAAAAATACGCTTTGAATAAATCTATTTACACAGCTATCCCATATCTTAAAAACGACAATTTAAATTGTAGGATTTGCGCATTTCCGAGCCCGTGAAATCTCCCTTTTACCTAAGGGCCCCGCTAAACTCTCTACACAAAAACCTGCATCTTTTAAATTACGCTTCACTTGTCCTTTAGCACAATAAGTAGTCAAAATACCCTGTGATTTAAGAAAACCATACATTTTCCGAAAACAGTCTAAAGTCCATAATTCAGCTTGTATTTCAGGTGCAAAAGCATCATAATAAATAAGATCAAACGCATTGGTATACGCTTCTTTGGGCAATGCGTTCATGTCTCCTTTTCGTTTTGTAAGTTGAAAGTATGGAGACAACTCTTGGGTTTGTTCCCAAGGTGAATGATGTAAACGAAGATAAAAATCCATATACCTCGCCTCTACCTTTTGTGCATAATTCAATTGCGAAAAAATAGATTCGGGCAAAGGGAAAGCTTCAATGGCAGTATATTGTACTGGAATTTGATGTTTTTCAGCTTCTATCCAGGTTAAAAGCGCATTAAGGGCTGTGCCAAATCCCATTTCAAAGATGGAAAGTGTATGCAGAGAAGGCGTTTCGCTGGTTTTTAAATTGACCCTATCGGCAATTTTAGCAAGCATGCCTGCTTCTATATACACAACCTTAGCTTCATTGATTGCTCCATGTATAGAATGATAATGTTCCTTTTTATCGGGCAAAAACAAAGTGGAAGAACTATCTTCACTAATTTCTATTTTTATATTTTCAATCATCTATTTGGGGGCATTTCATTTTAAAAATCGGTTTTAAAATCAAAGGAATTTGCACACTTTCACAACTCATTTTATTCAACCTTTCTTTCCCTGCTTCTGTCAATTTAAAATACATTTGTCGTTTATCATTTTTGCCCAAAGTTCGTGTGATTAGTTTTTTTTCCTCTATCGATTTTATAACCTTAGAAGTATGCGAACTTTTCATATTTGATTTTTCTGCAATTTCACTAGCAGAAAGTACCCCTTCAGACAAACAACATAAGGCCATCGCCTCGTTTAAGCTCAATCCATGGATTTCCATAAACTGATTTTCGTAAGTGGCGATTGCTTGATATAAATCACGCATTACACATATAGATTGCATTTTGAAACTATTTTTAAAAAAAATTATATACTTAGCTTTTACTCTTTGGGGTTTGTTGGGCCTCAAGCGCAGCATCATACGTTTTTAAACCTCCCGATAAATTATAAACGTTTTTAAAGCCATTTTGCATTAATATACGTAAAGCCAAATAACCACGAAGCCCAATTGCACAATAGATATAAATAGTTTTATTTTTATCCAATTGATGTAATTCTTCTCGTAATTTATCCAAGGGAATATGGATGGATCCAGGAATGGTTCCTAACTTATATTCCTCAAGAGTACGTACATCCAAGAGCGTGATTTTATTCGTATCCACTACTTGCATATCTCGCCAATAAATTACATTCATTTTTTTTGACAAAATATTCTCTGCCACATAAGCAGCAATGGCTACGGGATCTTTAGCCGAAGAATAAGGGGGTGCGTAGGCATGTTCGAGGGTAATTAAATCGTAAATACTTCCCCCTTTTTTAATTACTAAAGCAATTTCGTCCAAACGCTTATCAACCCCAGTATATCCCACGATTTGACCTCCATACAACTTGCCTGTGCTCGGATCAAACGTAATTTTTATAGACATTTGCAAAGATCCAGGATAGTAGCCCGCATGAGAATTTGAATGTGTAGTTGAT
>JAVVPL010000102.1:0-632 GCA_036655775.1 Bacteroidales bacterium
TACCGATACAGAACCTACATTTCCTTTTAAAATGGCATCATTGAAAGGTTTGATAAAAAAACCTTCTTTTTGCCAAGCTAAATCTCCTCCATTTTGTTTTACACTAGGATCTTCTGAATATTTTTGAGCTAAAGTGGCAAATTCGGCTATATTTTTACTTAAAACACCTTGTAAGCTATCGGCCAAAATTTTGGCTTGCGCTTTGGTTCTACCTAATTGACTGCCTGCTTCTTTATGAGAAATTAAAATATGACTTACTTTTACTGAATCGGGACGTATGGCTATATCCAACAATTTAGCCATTTGAAATGTTTTTCCCATTTGACGAGGTGCAAAAGTAGCTCCTGGAGCTGCATTAAATAAAATAGAATCCCAACCTGGATAAACGTTGGCTCTACTCATATAAATACTATCAAAACGAATAATAGATACTGTATTGACAAAATCTTGAATGTCGGGTTCGGTTTGGAGTTCTCCATACAAACTTTCTACATTTTTATTGATTTCCATTAGGTCGGCTTCGGTAGGACGTACTTCAAATACTACAAAATCAATGGCACGAGAGGCTTTTTGTTTAAATAGATGTTTGTTTTTTTCGTAATAATTTTTGTAATCGGCCTCTGTAATTTTAG
>JAVVPL010000102.1:642-5428 GCA_036655775.1 Bacteroidales bacterium
TTTAGCATTGGCATCTGGTATAGAAGCATAGTCTACACATACATAACTGGCATTTACTTGATCCATTTGTTCATGTAGTTTAATCTCTGCTATGGCTTTAGGCATATAGAACGATTGAGCTACCATTAAATAATATTTTTCTTTCAAACGTTCCGTCTTTACTACTTTCTCCAATTCAGACAAGGTTTTTTTGTCTTCGGGCGACATTTGATCAAAATTATTGATAATCATCATTACTTGTTGACGATCATATACGCCTGTTTGGGGATTGGTAAAATAGTTATAAAGTATATTACTGATAAATTTACCATAATACATATCATTCATTTCATCTTTAGTCACCTTCAAACCTGTGTTTTCGGCAGCTTCAAGAAGCAACATATCACTGAGCATTCTTTCCCATGCCATTTTACGAATTTGATCTAAATCTTCAGGCGTAATATCAATATCTTCGCCTTGAGCTCTACGATATTGAGCTGTTAACTCTTCTACCTTTTGGTCAAATTGTTCAAAACTGACGTCTTCTCCATTAATAATAGCTAAAGGGGGAACTTTTTGCGAATTGTTTCGTCCAAAAAACGCATCCTGTAAAACGAAACCTGCAATCGCAATACCGATTAAGATAACGAGAAAACCTGATCTTTTTCTAATTTTACTAATAATTGCCATAGGATTATAAATTATTTTAGTTGATATAAATTTAACAATTTGCTTACTTTTGCATGATTCAAACGAGCTGAGTGTTTGTAATTCATTTGTTTCGCACTCGAAATTTTGTCTTCCGCCCTAGTTTATGAAAATTGTTTTATTTAAAAATTAATCTGCAAAAGTAGTGAAAATAATTGAAGTGAACAAGTATTTTATATTCATTTATTAGCATTTATTACATTATTTTGAATGCAATCTAAACAATTTCTATTCCCCGTACTTTAAAATTTTACTCTTTAAAAGTGAATATCATTTTTTATTTTTATTTTTATTTTGTACCTTCGCCTTCCAAATATAAAAAATATAAATTTTCTATGAAATGGATATGGAGTAATCAATTAGTTGCTTACATTGATAGATTCTAGAATTAAAACTTTTAAACTTACAATTATGAAAAAAATGATGTTTGTCGTATGCGCATTTGTCGCAATTACTTTAGTAGCTTGTAATAATGATGCTCCTAAAGTAGAAGAGACTGCTACTCCTGCCACAGAATGTGTAACTCCTTGCACGGATGCCACGGCTAAAACTTCTTGTGATACTACGGTATGTTGTAAAAAAGACGGCAAATGCTGCAAACAAGATGGTAAATGCTGCAAACAAGACGGCAAATGCTGCAAACAAGACGGCAAATGCTGCAAACAAGACGGCACAAAAAAATCTACTAAATAATTTTAGCCCTGTCTAAATGTAAAAGTCGCTTTTAAAAGCGACTTTTTTTTGTTTAAAAATGAGAGGAATACCTATTTTCTTTAATTTTTTTTCAAAAAAACAAAGAAAATATTTTGTAATTAAAAAAAATAGATGTACCTTTGCATCCTCTTAAGGGGAGCATAGCTCAGTTGGTTCAGAGCATCTGCCTTACAAGCAGAGGGTCCTAGGTTCGAATCCTTGTACTCCCACACAAAAAAAGCACTTGCAGAAATGTAGGTGCTTTTTTTTTGTCCATTTGCAAAAAAACGATCAAGTTAAAATGGAGGGTCAATTCGAAAATACTGTGGAGTAGTAGAAAATCAAGGATCAATCCAGAAGTACGGTGGAGGGTTCAAAAGGATCAAATAAATCTAGGATCAAGTCAAAATCTCGCTTTGTTTTTAAAAATTGTGCAAAAATTTTAGCAAGTCTAAAAATAAAAAAAGGGATATCTCTTACGCCCCGAAATTGTCGTCTAAATTCTTTTATCTTGGCATTCAATGGATCTATCCGAAAAAGTAAATTAATATTTGGAAATTACAAATATTAATTCTACTTTTGCCCCCAGTTTTGGTTCTTGTACATAGTAAAAATGTACAGATGAAAAGGGAATCAGGTGTAAGTCCTGAACAGTCCCGCTGCTGTAAGCTCTATAAAACGCTTTACACAATTAAACCACTGGATAGAATCCGGGAAGGGGTGTAAAGAGGGAGTAAGTCAGAAGACCTGCCAAGATATTATATTTAAAAGCTTTCGAGGAATAAAGGCTTTGGATAACTTGGTAGGACTCTCCTATTTGTGTTTTTCAATCTATTTTATTTCTATCGAAGGCTGTTTAACGGATGATTAAAACAGTTTTTATGCGTTTTCTTATTCTTTTTGTAGGTCTTATGGGTCCTTATTTTATGTATGCTGGAATTACGGATTCGGTACATTGCCTTCGTGAAGTTCAGGTGAGAGCCATGCATTATAAAGAAGTGATCCCTTCTCAAAAATTGAATGGAATACAACTCGAACGAATGAATAGTTTGTCGGTGGCAGATGCTATTCGTTTTTTTTCAGGTATACAAATAAAAGATTATGGAGGTGTGGGTGGTGTAAAAACCGTAGACATTCGTAGTATGGGAACACATCATCTCGGAGTTTTCTATGATGGGATTCAATTGGGAAATGCGCAAAATGGACAAATAGATCTAGGTAAATTTTCTATGGACAATATAGACGAAATATCCTTATATAATGGGCAAAAAAGCGAAATTTTTCAAACTGCACGCGATTTTGGATCTGCGGGAAGTATTTATCTCAAAACACGGGTTCCCAAATTTGAAGGCGCAAAAAAATACAATGTACGCCTTTTGTTTCGTACGGGTTCTTTTCATTTACTCAATCCGTCTTTTTTATGGGAACATAAAATTACAAAAAATATAAGTAGTAGTTTCAATGCTGAATATACGTATTCCTCTGGAAAATATAAGTTTAGATTGAAAAAAGTAAATCAAGATGGTTCGCTGGCTTGGGATACAACGGCAATAAGACAAAATGGCGATATTCATGCTTTACGTTTGGAAGGTGGGTTTAACGGGAGTTTCAAAAGTGGGAAATGGCATGTCAAAGGCTATTTTTATAATTCGGAACGAGGTATACCTGGGGCAATTGTAAATAATGTATGGGGGCATTCTCAACGTCAATGGGATCGTAACTTTTTTCTGCAAACGTCCTTTTTGAAAACCTTTACACCTAAATATGATTTGCTTGTCAATGCCAAATATGCGCATGATTATATGCGATACCTAAATCCTGACACCACTTTGATGTATATAGACAATACGTTTCGTCAACAAGAATTATATGTGTCGATGGCCCATAAATATGTTCTTCTGCACAATTGGGATTTGGCTTTAGCTACCGATTTTCAGTGGAATACTCTAGAGGCTAATTTGAGAGATTTTGTATATCCACAAAGATTGACTGCGCTGATAGCTTTGGCTACAGCTTTACATATAGGGCCTGTCAAAATACAAGCAAGTCTATTGGCAAGTTTGATTAATGAAAGGGTAAAACCCGTGGAACGAGAAGAAGGTCCCTTAGAGGAAGGAGGCGAACATCAAAAGAAAACGCCTGCGAATAAAAGTGAGTTTACCCCTGCAATTTTTGTGTCGTATCGTCCTTTTCTTAAACATGATTTTACAATACGGGCTTTTTATAAACGCATTTTTAGAATGCCTACATTTAACGATTTATATTATACCGATATTGGCAATATTGCTCTAAAACCCGAATATACGAATCAATTCAATTTGGGTTTGCAATACAAAAAGGATTTTGAAAACAAAGTTTTTGAAACCTTTTCGGCGCGTGCGGATGCGTATTATAATACGGTGACAGATAAAATTATAGCCGTTCCAAAAGGAAGTGGACAATATCGTTGGATGATGATGAATATAGGGTATGTGCAAATTAAAGGAATTGATATCTCGGCCAATACTTCTTTGATTTTACCATGGCAAATGGGCTTACACCTCAATATCAATTATACCTATCAAAAAGCACAAGATTATACGGATCCTTCGGATAATGATCCCATTGCGGGCACCTATAAAGGGCAAATAGCCTATATCCCATGGCATAATGGATCGGTAACGGCAGGACTTACCTATAAAAGTTGGGAACTCAATTATAGTTTTTTATATGTGGGCGAACGGTATCACAATTCTTCCAATATTCGAGAAAACTACGAAAAACCTTGGTATACAAGCGATTTTTCTTTAAGTAAAGAATTTGCTTGGCCCAAAATAAAGTTTAAAATCACCGCTGAAATCAATAATATTTTTAATCAGGCTTATGATGTGGTACTCAATTATCCTATGCCTGGAATCAATTATAAACTTATAGTACGTGTCAATTTATGATAAAAAAACTAAAAATACTTTTGATGGTGTGCATTGTCTTTTTACTTTCATGCCGAAAAGATGAAATCATTTTTAAAGCAGAGGAAGAAACGGTTTCCACTACGGAATACACCTCTATTGACGGCTTTTATCTTTTGAATGAAGGCAATATGGGTAGTAATAAAGCCACTTTAGATTATTATAATTATCAAACAGCTACATATTCAAGAAATATTTATGCGGAAAGAAATCCTCAGGTGGTCAAAGAATTGGGAGATGTGGGGAATGATATTAAAATTTATGGAAGTAAACTGTATGTTGTGATTAATTGTTCTAATAAAGTGGAAGTATTAGATGCCAAAACGGCAAAACGAATTGGGCAAATCAATATTCCTAATGCTCGATATATTCAATTTTATGGAGGCTATGCGTATATTTCATCCTATGCGGGTCCTGTGGAATTAAATCCAAACTATGAGCAAAAGGGCTATGTAGCC
>JAVVPL010000103.1:0-5263 GCA_036655775.1 Bacteroidales bacterium
AAAAGTATAGGCCGTTCCTCCTAATTTCCAGCTTAAACTCAAACCTCCCATCAATAAATGATTGATTGAACTTGTCATAATATCTACCCCTGGCGTTAGAAATACACCCACCCCTATTAAACTTAAGGTGGGTAAAACTTCACCTGCGCCTGCATTATGTGCTTGATAAAAATTTTTCCGTTTTTCAAACAAATTTAATTCTGGTCGATGAATTTCTGTCGAATTTAAAGTCAAATCCAAATTAGGTTCTTCTACAAGTACCGAGGGGGAAATTTTTTTTGCAGTCATCGATGATAGCATATTGGCATAAGCCTTTAGCGTATTATCCATTTGTACACGCGTTTGAGAAAGATTGAGTAAAGCCACCTTTAATTCATCTATATCCGAATTATAAGCCGCTCCATTTTCCACCGATACCTGCACAGTTTTTAAATTTTGTAAAAGATCCTCTTCTTGTAAATTTATTTGTTTTAATTGTTCTTGTGACAACAAAATACCAAAATATAAATTACTCACACGTTCTTTTAATGCGTATAAATTCAATTCCACATTTCCTGCTTCAACTTCTGCATTTGCTTTTGCAATACGTTTTTGTTTCATGATCATCCCTCCATCCCAAATAGTTTGATTCAAATTGATCACACCGATCAATTTGAATGGATCTGCATCCGCAGTAGGCGCACCCGTAGGCGAGGGCATACTCAAATTAGGAATTCCATCCACCACCCCTGCAATTCCCATTAAATTAATTTGAGGAATATACAGAGTATTGGCATTGGATACAGTATAATCACGCGTAGCATTAATTAAATCAAATTGCGCTATCATTGGATAATTTTCTCGTGCCCATTTTTGGCACGAATCCAAATTAATACTAGTCTGTTGCGCAGAAGCCAAACCTATCAAACAATAAGTCAGTACTAGAAAATTTACAATTCGTTTCATTAGTAAATAATTTTATTAAAAAGATCCTCTATATTACTCAAAAAAAATCATATTACAAAATATATTTATTAAAATTCAACTGTTAATTTCACATTTATTTGACGTGGTGTTAGTTGATTGGGAACCGCATACTGTCCTCCATTCAATAAAGTAACCCAATCGTACGAAATAGTATTCTTCATTTGGAACAAATTAAAGATTTCCAAGCCAATCCATACCGATTTTAAATAATACAATGGATTTTTTCTTGAAAACTTGGCTTTATTTCCCAATAAAAGATACGATCCTCCAATATCAACCCTCTTATACGAAGGTAATCGCTTACTATCTCTTTGTGAAAATAATTCTGGATTTTTTAAACTTTCATCAGGTCCATAAGGTAAACCCGTTGCATAGACCATATTCAAATATACTTTTATATTCTTTCTTCTTGTCACATAATCTTGAAAAAATAAATTGACGGAAAATAATTGATCCGTTGGACGAGGAATAAAACCTGTTTCAGTCCACTCTCCTTTATTGTTCTTATATCTAATATTTTCTCTTGTATTAAGCAAGGAAAATCCGATCCAAGATTCCACGCCTGGCACAAATTCTCCATTCAATCTAAAATCTGCACCTGCCGCATATCCTTTGGAGGCATTTTGCGCATAATATCGAACTCGAATATTATCTATTTCATAAGGAATTAAATCATATAAATATTTATAATATAATTCCGTAGTAAATTTAAAGGTTCTATTCCACATCAAAAAAGACCAATCCATACCCACCACAGAATGTATTGATTTTTGAGAACGCACATCGGAATGAATTTCGCCATATACATCTCTAATTTCTCTATAAAACGGAGGTTGTGCATAATGTCCAGCCGCAAAACGGAAAAGTAAATCTGCTTTAGTTTGTGGTTTAAACGAAAAATGAAGTCGAGGACTTACAATCACTTCATGATTAAAATCCCAATAAGAAAAACGAACTCCTGCCGATAATACATATTTTTGATTCGAACCAAAGTCGAAACTAGCTTGTGTAAATCCATTAATTCTATTGGAAATGGTATGATGATCGGCTCTATAGACTTCCTGTAAAACAGGGGCATATAAATCAGGATGTGGATTACCTGGTTGCAAAGGCTTCATCGGAATCGAATAATCGGCCGAGTCAACTAATCGCCATTCATTTAATTTATCTAATATATCTTCATATTGGTACTTCACTCCCCATTGCCAAATCACATTATCCATCGTATACGTGCCTCTATATTCAAAAGAAGATACAATTGCATCTAATCGATTGCGAGCATGTTCCAAATAGGCTCCAATTCCCTTTGTGTAAGTAGCTTCTCCAAAATCTTCGGACCCTGCATCCATACCTACATCACTCAACCAATACTCACCCAAAATATCAAAACTTTCATTTTCAAAACTTCTAAAAGCCGCAAGCGTAAACTTGTTTTTCAAATTTTCCGTAGGCTTGTTGGTCCATGATAAAGCGCCAAAATAGGATTGAAATTTATCAACTTCATGACCTTCAAAATACACTTTAAATACCATGGGCATATAAATAGTTCCAAAACGAGTTTCACGAGTTTCTGGTGTAAACTTATATGAATTTAAACCGATATTACCCAAAAAGCTAAGTTCGTTTTTTTTATTGATTCGGTAGGTAAACAAAGCTTGCATATCGGTAAAGGAGGGTTTGTAACTGCCCTTGGTTTGTAGTGCATTTAATACATATTGATTTGATTTTTGCCTAAATCCAAACAAATACGTAAAGTTTCGTGATTTTGTGGCTCCTTCTAAATGCAAAGAGGCCCCCAATAAACTTAAACTTACAGAACCCGCAAATTTAGTGGGCGTTTTATATTGGATATCCAATACGGAAGACAACTTATCTCCATATTTTGCTTCAAAACCACCACTTGAAAAATTAATTGACGATATCAGATCAACATTGGCAAAACTCAAACCTTCTTGTTCACCTGAACGAGTCAACAAAGGCCTATACACTTCAATATCATTTACATATATTAAATTTTCATCAAAATTTCCACCACGTACAGAATATTGAGAACTCAATTCATTATTTGAATTAACTCCTGGTAAACTTTTAATCAAAGCTTCCACTCCTCCGCTTACGCTGGGCATTTGTTTTGCTGACATTGGATCCAAACTTATAAATGTGTTTCTTTTTTGTGTGGCCGTTACCGTAGCCCCTTTTAGCTCTATATTTTTTTCTGTCAAACTCTTATTCATTCGCTTTTCCTCCCCCGAATTTAATCTGATTTTCACGCTTATATTTTCAAAGGCTGGATGAGAAAAACGCAACATTAAATCTATTCCTGCAGGTACCTCCAAGCGATAATAACCCTCGTGATTTGTAGTCGTACCAATAGGATGTAGTAAATTCACAACACCTACATCAACCAATTCCAAGGGCTCGCCATGTAAATCGGATATTTTCCCATAGATAAGCGCCTTCGATGAAGTGGCACTTTGCCCAAATACAGAAATACACCACAATAAATTAAGAGAAAACAAAAGATGCTTAATATTCCTCATAATCCTTTCCATTTTCACCATTCTCCCCTTTATTGGCTTCTTTATGTGCATTCCATTTTTTTATAAATTGAGCCCATGCAAATGGATTCAATAAATTATTTGGCGCAATTTGTCCTGAATAATATAAACGATCTACACGATCTTGCATCATATTTTTATAATTCATGCTCCCATCCATTTTTCCTTGTTTTGCCCTTTCTCTAATCTGAGCTAAGTCGAAATTCTTTCGCATAATAGTGGCATCATCTTCTGGAATAGGAACACTAACAAAGGCTTCTCTGAATTTTTCTTTAGTTGGCCATGGATAGATCACGGTTTCGGTCAATTCGATGGTATCTTGAACCATCGATTGAACAATAGAATAATGATCTGCACTCAACGTATCTGATAATTTATAAGATACGGACATAAAACCTACACTTCTAAACAATACCGTTTCCCCTGCAATGGCAACAAAAGAGAAAAAGCCATTGCTATTGGAGGTAGTTCCTCTATGCGATCCTTTAATCGTAATGCTAGCGTAAGGAATGGGTTGCAAATCGGCCGAATTTATCAAAACACCAGAAAATTGCACTATTTTTCTTGCAGGATAAGGCATACTTTGAGCCTCAAGCTGCATACTACTAAATAGCAATAACAATACTAAATAAGTCTTGATTTTATGGAATGCTTGCATAGGAACAAATGTACGGAAAATATTTGTAAGACACAAAAAAAAAACTGCCATCTTTTACGAAAAGATGACAGTTTTTTTAAAAATCTCTTTGACTAGTATATTTTGGTTGTTTGTTTGACTATTATAATCTAATCAAACCATTATCCTCTGCTTGAATCAAGCAAGCCATAATACCTTTTTTATTGATATTTTTCATGCCTTTAGCCGACACTTTTAATGTAATCCAGGCATCTTCTTCTGGAACATAAAACTTTTTAGTATGCAAATTAGGATAAAATTTGCGTTTAGTTTTAATATTAGAGTGGGATACAGAATTCCCCGTAATTACTTTTTTTCCTGTGATTTCACAAATTCTTGACATGGCTCCGAAAATTTTTAATTGTTGAAAATTGGATTGCAAAGGTCGGTATTTTTTTTAAAAAAGCCAAATTTATTTTACTTAATTTACAAAAATATACGTAACTCTGTGATATTTAATAATTAATATTTATTTACACCTTTATAAAACATCTAGTATATTTTCTAAATGAATCCCATGAGAGGCTTTCAAAAGTATTTGATGATTTAGGATGCGATGATTTTGCAAATACAATTTACATTCTTGAATAGATAAAAAACTTTTAAATGTAGTTGGATATTTGGTTTTTGCAAAACAATAGCCCACCAAATACACTTGAGAAGCACCTAATTCCACTAATTTATCTATTATTTTTTGGTGCTCGGTTTCACTGTATGAACCTAGCTCCAACATATCTCCCAATATATAGAGTTTGGACAAGGCTTTACTTCGCGCAAAACTCTCAAGCGATACCTGCATACTGCTCGGATTTGCATTGTAAGCATCTATTATCAATTCATTATATGCGGTTTTTAAAATTTGAGAACGTCCATTTTTGGGAATATATTGCTCTATACCTTGCTTGATTTCATCCTTATTTAAACCAAAATACATACCCACACTACTTGCAGCCAAAGCATTTTCCAAATTGTAGCCTCCAAACAAAAAACTTTGAATTTGCATACTCTCATTTTCTATTTCAATATCAAATCGCAAAAAAGGTAATTCTTCAATCAAAGTGCC
>JAVVPL010000104.1:0-5147 GCA_036655775.1 Bacteroidales bacterium
AATTTTCTTTAAAGCAATATCCACTACATGACAAATGTCAACAAAAGAAGTTTGAATGTTATTGGCATCTTTCACATGATATAAAATCTCTTGTTTTTGATAATAGTCCAAAATTTTAGGAGAATTTTTTTCATACACTTCCAAGCGGTGTAGAACAATGGCGGGATCTTTGTCGTATACACGCGCCTCGGTCGATTTGCCTCTTTGAGAAAGACGTTTCATACAAATTAAAGGAGACCCCGTTAAATTAATTGCACAAGTAGTACTCGAACCCATTTTTTTCAAGAGCCCATCCAAAATGTAAGCTTGTACAAATGTGCTAGGAAATCCTTTAAAAATAAACCCTTTTGCATGTGTACTTTGACGAATTTTGCGTTCAATTAAGCGAATGGCAATTTCATCAGGTACATTATCTCCACTTTCAATAAAAGGTTTCGCAATACGCCCCATTTCGGTATCACTAGCTATTTCCTTGCGAATCAGAGCCCCAGTGGAAATATAGACAAGATCATATTTTTTTTCTAACAATAAGGCATGGGAACGTTTTCCACTACCTGGAAATCCACACAACACAATATTGAGCCAAATTTTTTCGGCTTGTTTTTCTACGATATTGCAAAGTCGTTGAAAAATATCCTCCACTTTACCAACGCCATCTACTAAAAAATATTTGCCTTTTTGGTCATAAAAATCGGCCACAGGTAGCGTTTTATTTTCGTATTCTTGCAAGCGAAAATTAATTACATCTTCTTTGTCGTCGCTACGTCCTGAAATATTAGCGCGTTCTAATAAACGTCGCTTCAATTCATCTTTAGGCACATCCAGACTAAGCATGCAAAGCAAATGAGTCTGCATACGTAGCATCAAGCCGTCTAAGATATAGGCTTGTACAACGGTGCGTGGAAATCCATCAAAAAGAATTCCAGAAACATCAGGATTACGTTTAATGCGATTTTCGATAATCTCGACGATAATTTCGTCGGAAGCAAGCCCTCCTTTTTCAATCACATCCTTGGCACGCATACCTGCATCCGTACCTTCTGCAATTTCTTGACGAAGAATTTCTCCAGTTGAAATATACATCAAATTGTATTTTTTGATGAGCATTTCCGATTGTGTGCCTTTTCCCGCACCGGGAGGTCCAAATAATGCAATATTCAGCATGATAACTATTGTTTAATTTTATAAATACAGGGTAAGTTTCGACCATAGCCATCATAATCGAAGCCATAGCCTACCACGAAAGCATCCGCAATTGATTTTCCAATATAGGCGAGAGGAAAGCTTTTCGTAAATTTAGTGGGTTTAAAAAGTAAAGTACAAATTTTTACACTTGCAGGATTTTGTTTATTTATTTCAGAAAGTAAAGTGTCCATGGTATTGCCCGTTTCAACAATATCTTCCAAGATTACAATATGCCTATTTTGAATGGGAGTATCCAAACCTAATAGTTGTTGTACATGATTTGCTCTTTCTGTTTTCTGATAAGATGCTAATTTGACAAAACTAATTTGACAAGGAGCTTGTATTTTTTTGACAAGATCAGCGGCAAATATAAACGATCCATTGAGAACGGCTATAAATAAAGGATTCAATTCAATATAGTCACAATTAATCTGATCGGCCAAAGATTGAACCGTAGTTTCAATTTCGCTGATAGATAGAAAAGAAATAAACTCTCTGTTTCCTAAATAGATAGAGTTCATGTAGTGTTTTAGTGTTGATTTAAGAAACAAATATACGTAAAATTTGCCAATTTTTGGTATAATTTATGATAAATTCGTACTTTTGTGCAAAATATAAAAAACATGGAAAAAGCACTGGTTAGTATTATTATGGGTAGCACTTCCGATTATCCCATTATGGAAGCAGCTGCAAAGTTTTTTGATTCAATGGAAATTCCATTTGAAATACAAGCCTTATCGGCACATCGCACCCCTGATGAAGTGATAGAATTTGCCGAAAATGCACATAAAAGAGGGGTGCAAGTGATTATTGCAGCCGCAGGGATGGCCGCCCATTTACCAGGAGTGATTGCTGCAATTACCCCTTTGCCCGTTGTTGGTGTGCCTATAAAATCATCATTAGAAGGCCTAGATGCAGCCTTTGCAATTATGCAAATGCCTCCAGGAATTCCTGTGGCGACAGTGGCTATTAATGGGGCACAAAATGCCGCCATATTGGCATTGCAAATTATGAGTACCAATAATCCAAAATTGCAAGCCAAGGTAATTGATTTCAAAAAAAGTTTAAAAGGAAAAATTGTCAAAGCCAATGAAGAATTGAAAGCTATCAAATTTACTTACAAAGTAAATTAAAAAAAACAATTATTTTTTAAATCTTTTCAGTTTCTAAAGCGTTGTATATATAAACAAAAATATGCAACGCTTTTTTTATATTTTTTCAAATGGAATTTTAATTCGATTCGCTTTATTATTTAGCTTATTGGCAGGGACGTATAAAGGGATGGCTTTGCAACCTAATTTGGTTAAAGCTGGATTTGGCGTAGAATTTACCGATGCTACTTTTTTTACTAGCTATCCTTTTTTGGCAAAAAGTCCTTTTTTTTCGGTGGGGATAGAAGGAGATGTGCAATTTGTTTTGGCCAATAAAAAAATGATTGCAAGTTCCGTATATTCATATAAAAGACATTCTTTTGCTGGCGAATATAAATACGAGGGAAGTGCGATATTCAATACCCAAAAAGCGAGATTGATTTATGTCCATCATTTTTCGCATGCTTTTATATTGAGTTTTAGTACGGCTTATCAATGGCATAATCAACTAGAAAATAGACCCAGTGAAAGTGTTTTAAATTTGGCTTTGGGATTGAGTTATTCCATTTCTCCTAAAATTTATATTTATTCTCAGTTTGCCAATCCTATATATGTAAGATCCTATGATTCGCGTAAGCGGAATAAAGAATTTGTTATAGAAGGAGGGCTTCTGTATAAAATAACTAAATCGCTAGCTCTTTCGTTGCGTGTATCGAAAGATCCAATGTATCCAATTCATATTGAATGTGGCGTGGCTTATCAATTGGGGAAATCGTTTTTATTGTCCGCTTCTTCGGGTTTACAGCCATTCCAAAATAAAATTGGATTTAACTATTGTCGGTCTTCTTTTTCTTTGGGGTTTGAATTTATGTATCAAATTCCTTTAGGTTATGCTTCTTCTTTTTTTGTTTCTTGGCGTTTAATTCCTAAGAAAGAAAGGAGTGAAGGTGCAAAATAAAAAGGAAATAAATCTAGTATTGTTATTGTTTTTTTTCGTATACCACATCCATGCCACCCAAGTATCCGATACCACAAAAATAAGACCCTTAAAAAAGGTGGAAGCCTTAGAACTTATACAAAATAGATGTTTAGAAAATTTAATGCAAGACGAAAACCTATTCCGAGAAACTGAACTGCAACAAACAGAAAATCTTTCCCGAGCAACTGACATGCAAGAAATCTGGGATAAATATTTACAAAAACCTTTGAATTTAAATACCGTCGATGCTCAAACATTGAGTGAATTAGGCATTTTAAGTATGTGGCAAATAGAGGCTTTATTGCAATATAGAGCCGATTATGGCAAAATAGTGGGTCTTCACGAATTAAAATATATTCAAAGTTTCGATCCTCAAACCATAGAAACCTTAAAAGCCTTGGTTTGTTTTGGCGAAGAGGCACCGCTACCCATGAATTTTAAAAATCTGGGAAAATATGGAAAACACCAAATAATTTTGCGCTATCAGCGCACTTTAATCAAATCGGAGGCTTATAATCAAATGCTTTTAGATAAAGCCTACCAAGGAAATCCCGATCATTACTATGTGCGTTATACGTATCAATGGTTTGATAGATTAAAACTAGGCTTTGTGGCCGAAAAAGACCCTGGAGAAGCTTTTTTTCGAGCCAGTCAAAAACAAGGTTTTGATTTTTATGGGGGCTATCTTTATTGGGGACGTTGGCGTTTTGTGAAATCGCTGGTGTTAGGATCTTATTCTTTACAGTTTGGCCAAGGGCTTTGTTTATGGACGGGTGGAGGTTTTGGAAAATCAATATCTCCTAATATTATGGCACGTAGTGGCATGGGAGTTCGTCCTTCTTCTTCTGCTGCAGAACAGGGTTTTTTGATGGGGCTTGCCACAACTTTAGAATGGAAAAAAATAGATTTGAGTATTTTTTTTTCACATACACCTCAAGATGGAAGTATAAAACACGATCAAAATTCCGAAAATGTGTTTGACTATATCGCTTCTATAAGCGAGATGGCTTATCATCGAAACGAAGGTGAAATTGCAAAAAAACACACATTTAAACAAACACTTATGGGCGGACATCTCAATCTCAATTTTAAAAAAATACGATTGGGAGCCACGGCTACGTACACGTATTTAGACAAGAAAATTTTTCTTAAAGAGCGTTTAGATACCAAGTTTTCTAAATTACCCCAATCTTTGTACAATTTGGGTTTTGACTACACTATTTTGCTTCCAAAAACACATATTTTTGGTGAAATTGCGTATTCTCAAAATGGTGGTTTGGCTAGTTTGCATGCGGTTCAATTCAATTTACATCCTTCTTTTTCTCTACATATTGCGCATTTGTATTATATGCGTAATTATCTCAATTATTTTTCATCGGCTTTGGGCAATTCATCTTCGGCAAATAATGAAAAAGGTTTGGATGTGGGCGTTTTGTTGGATGTGTATAAAAATATAAGTATACAAGCGCATGCTTATTTTTATCGTTGTGATTGGTTCACATATTCGGTGAAAGGACCTTCCTCAGGACAAAATTATCAATTAAAAATAGAATATAAAATTGCGCCACAAACGATACTTTATGGCGTGTATCGTTTCAAAAATAAGGAAATCACAGAGGCGCAAATCCAAGGTTTGCCTCAGCTTAAAGAGAGCCGTAAGCATGGATTCCGTTTGCATTTCAAACATATAACGGCACATCAAATTGAATTGCAAACACGCTTAGAATGCGATTTTATAGGGAAAAACAAAGGCTTATTATTATATCAAGATATAGCGTATACATTTGTGCGTATACCATTGACAATTCATTTCCGGTATGCATTGTTTGCTACGGATAACTATAATTTACGACTATATGCCTACGAGTCGGATCTTCTCTATGCCTTTAGTG
>JAVVPL010000105.1:0-5126 GCA_036655775.1 Bacteroidales bacterium
TCGATGGGGCATGACTCAAGTTTAGTAAATGAAGTGATTCGCGAAGGGGTATTTCTATATACCGCGCATGGACTTTTGCAAGATGAAAATCGGTATAATAGGGCGCGAGTACTTAGTTTGATTGAGACCTTAGCACAAACGAGCAAATTTGCAGCGCATCGTAAAATTGCCACCTACATACTTTCACAAGCGGAGCGTGAATATGAAAAAAAATATTTTAGTGAAATTTTCTTTAGAGATCGAAACGATTCCTTGATACAAGCTAAAGATTTACTAGAAAAAGGCAAACTTCATTACGTAGCTTTTGTAAGTGCGGATAAAAATGCCTGTCCAGATTGTTTGGTTGAAATGACGTATTTAAAAAAAATACTCCCCAAATATAGTGAATTTGTCAAGGGGATTGTAGTAAATACCGATTATGAATTTGCACGTTACTATCATCATGCAGATACGCAGCCCTATCCTTGGTCATATCTACATTTTAACAAAGAAATAGATTGGCTCAAACAAGTGGAGGCTATACATAATCCCTCTTTTATTTTGGTTGACGATCAAGGTAAAATGTTACAAACCAACTATATCTTCCCAAGCAATGGGCTAGAGGCTGTATTTAAGAAAATTCAAAATAATAAAAAACTAAAAGACGAAAAACGCAAAGAGATGCCGCCTGCTAGATATTAGGCAATAGAGAGTTGTTTTCTTGTGTTTGTTCGTTAAAATATAGATTGCTTAGTTGAGCAATAGATGCAAACATTTGCGCTCGTTTTGACAGAACCTCTTCCTTTGATAGCCACACAGCCTCGGTAATACTTTCTTCTGTTTGAGGACAAGGGCAATTTATATTGTTGGTTTCCATTTCAAACCAATAACATTTTTTGACAATCATCGTATTTTTTTTGGCTATAAAGTGATATGTATTGGGGAGTGCTTTTATAATTTGCAAGGCATTAATGGCTGTTTCTTCTTCCACTTCACGCATAGCTGCTTGAACAATGCTTTCTCCTTTTTCTTTTTTCCCTTTAGGTAGATCCCATTGATTATATCGATAGATGTATAAATATTTGTTTTGGGTGTTGTGCACTAAACCTCCACTTGCTTTGATAAGCTCAAAACATTGAATAAAATTTTTGAATAAAGCGGTAGATTGCTCTGCACAACGGATAAATAAAGTAAAACCTTGGGGCGCTCTCATAAACTGTTTGAATTGTTTTAATAATTCAAGCATATCCGTATAATCCCAAATAGTTTGATTTTTGGCAGAAGTGATTGGACTTCTGGCGGAGATAAAAACCATGCGACGATCTTCGTAAAATATTTGTTTCATTTTTTTGCAGATTGGTTTTAAAGTACAAAAGTACATAATTTATTAAGAATTGCAAAAAGCTCCTTTGTATTTTCCTTTTTTTAGCTTATTTTTGTACAAGAAAAAATGAAATTATTTTTATGGAAAATTCACAAGAAACTGCTTTATTGACAGCCGAACATTTGTTGAGTATTAAAGCTATTAAACTTAATGATAAAGAGCCTTTTACTTGGGCTTCTGGTCGTAAGTCTCCTATTTATTGCGACAATCGCAAAACGCTTTCCCATCCTATTATCCGAACATATATCCGTCAGGAGTTTGTGCGTATGATTGAAAATAGAGTAGGTCCAGTGGATGTGATTGCGGGTGTGGCAACAGGAGGAATTGCACAAGGGGCTTTAATCGCTCAAGAATTAGGCTTGCCTTTTGTGTATGTGCGTTCAGAACCTAAAAAACATGGTTTAACCAATATGATAGAAGGGGATATAGAAACAGGCCAATCGGTGGTGGTGGTAGAGGATTTAATCTCTACGGGCAAAAGTAGTTTATTAGTTGTGGATGCTTTGCGTGAAGCGGGTTGTGATGTCAAAGCCATGGTCGCCATTTTTACTTACAATTTGGAAATAGCAAGTGAAAATTTTGAAAAAGCAAAGGTTCCATTATATACTTTGACCGATTATCCCCATTTGTTGGAATGTGCCAAAAATACGGGAATTCTTAGTGATTACGAACTTACTTCTTTGCATGCTTGGCGAGAAAATCCAGAGCGATGGTCAGAAGAGCGAATGAAATAAATTCAAATTTATGATAAAAATACAAAGTGATTCGTTAGTAATTCATGCTAGCGCGGAAACGCTTTTTCAAAAAGTTTCTAATTTTAGTAATTTTGGCAATTTGATGCCCGATAAAGTGCAAAATTGGCAAGCTACAGAAAACAGTTGCTCCTTTGAAATTACAGGTATGGCCTCTTTGGCTATGCACATAGAAGAAAAAACAATGCCTACTTGTGTGCGTATTGTTTCCGATGCTCCATCTCCATTTCCCTTTGAACTCATTTTTAATTTTACTCCACAAGGAGAAGATAGCACGAGTTCTTTGGTAAGTATGCAGGTAGAGGTAAATGCCATGTTGCAAATGATGGTCAAAAAGCCTTTACAAAACTTTGTGAACATCTTAAATACACAGTTAAAGCAAGCATGCGAAACAAAGTAAATTTGATTTTTGAAAATATTACCATCACAGCTGTGGCTGCAGAAGGTAAGGCCTTAGCCAAAGTGAATGATATGGTTTTATTTGTGGCTTTTGCTGCCCCTGGCGATGTAGTGGATGTGGAAGTCTTTCGTAAAAAAAAGAGTTTTATGGAAGGGCGGATTGTTAAATTCCATACGTATTCACCCTTGCGTGAAACCCCTTTTTGCGAGCATTTTGGCGTGTGTGGGGGGTGTAAATGGCAACATTTGGTGTATAGTGAACAACTCATACAAAAACAACAACAAGTTTGTGATCATTTGGAGCGTATAGGCAAATTAAAACTCCCCACAGTACAAGCCATTTTAGGATCGACACATACCCAATACTATAGAAACAAATTAGAATATACTTTTGCCCCCAAACGTTGGTTGTCGATGGCAGAAATTGCTGCAGATACAGAACTTTCAGCGGAAGATAGAGCAGGTTTAGGTTTTCATTTACCTGGAATGTTTGATAAAGTATTAGACATTACGCATTGTTATTTGCAAGCTTCCCCCTCCAATGAAATTCGTTTAGCCATCAAAGCATTTGTTTTAGAACAAGGATATTCGTTTTATGATGTTCGCGAAAATCGAGGTTTTTTGCGCAATATGATTATTCGCAATACCACCACCCTGGAGTTTATGCTGATATTAATAGTGAGTGAAGATGACGAAGAAAAAATAAAAAATATTCTCGATTTTGTGAGTGCTAAATTTCCTCAAATTACGTCTTTACAATATGTAATCAATGCTAAATTAAATGATAGTATTACCGATTTAGAGGTGGTCTTATACAAAGGAACGCCCTATATTACGGAAACAATGCCTACATATACTAAAAATGGAGAACCCGCCACATCCTCCTTATTATTTAGAATTGGACCCAAATCGTTTTATCAAACCAATTCGGAACAAGCCTATAAATTGTATAGTTTAGCTTTGGATTTTGCTGATTTACAAGGAAATGAAATTGTTTATGACTTATATACAGGTACAGGAACAATTGCCAATTTTATAGCGCCACATGTGCAAAAAGTGATAGGGATAGAATATGTGCCTCAAGCCATAGAGGATGCTTTTGAAAATGCCAAAATAAATGGTATTTACAATACCGTTTTTTATGCAGGCGATATGGCAAAAGTACTAACTCCCGATTTTGTTAAACGAAATAGTAAACCCAATTTGGTTATTACCGATCCCCCTCGGGATGGTATGCATGCATCGGTAGTGGAGCAATTAATAAAAATGTGTCCTGAAAAAATAGTGTATATTAGTTGTAATTCGGCTACACAAGCCAGAGATTTAGCTTTATTATGCCAAGATGGTTTGTATGCCATCGATAAGCTAAGAGCGGTGGATATGTTTCCGCATACGCATCATGTAGAAAGTGTGGTATCGTTGAAAAGAGTATAATTTTCAATATACGTAGCCAACTCTTTTACATTGGCATTTTCGCAGGGATATACCAAATGAGCTTGCTCATAAAAGCAACTTCGTTCACAAAGTTGATTTTTAATTTTCTGTTCGGCTTCCTCGGAAGTTAAATTGGCTAGGAGTGGACGAGGGGTACGAGAGTTGCGCATGCGAGAGATAATCGTATTAGGCTCCGCATGTAAATACACAACCACGCCCTTTGATTTCATCCAGTTCATATTATCAAAAAAACAAGGTAAACCTCCTCCTACTGAAATGACTGCATTTTTGTAAGCTAAACTTTGGTATAAAATAAGTCGTTCTGCTTGACGAAATTCACTCTCCCCTTGATGGGAAAAAAAATCAAATACCGTGCTTCGATTTTGCAATTCAAATACAGTATCTGTATCCACAAAGGGAAAATCTAGGTATTGCGCTAAGCGCTTACCTAGAGAGCTTTTCCCTGAGTACATATATCCTATAATAAAGATACGCATTAGAAATTTTTAGTAGCGTTCCTCAATGGTGCGCCAATCAATGATTTTCCAAAAATCGTTGATATAATCGGCACGACGATTTTGTTTGTCTAAGTAATAGGCGTGTTCCCATACATCGATCACTAAAATTGGGTCTTGTTCGTTGCGTAGAGGATTGTCGGCATTGGCAGTTGTTATAATTTTGATACCTTCTGCAGCATCGTCAACCAACCATACCCATGCAGATCCAAAGGCTGCTAAAGCTGCGGCGGTAAATTGTTTTTGAAAACTTTCAAAAGTGCCAAATTTAACAATGATTGCATCGAGTAGATCTCCTTGAGGTTGACCGCCAGCTTTGGGAGCTAGGCAATTCCAATAAAAGGTGTGATTCCATACTTGAGCTGCATTATTAAAAAGAGGACCTTCGGCATTCATGATAATGTCCACTAAGCCTGCCTCTGCAAAATCAGTACCTGCTTTCAGTTTATTGAGATTGTCGACATAGGTTTTGTGATGTTTTCCGTAATGAAAACTAATGGTTTGTGCTGAGATGTAAGGCTCAAGAGCGTTTTCAGCAAAAGGAAGTGGGGGAAGTTCAAATGTTTGCATTTAGAATGTGTTTTTAGTGATTATTATTGATTAAAATATTTTGGATTTACACAATGTATAGATATATTCAAATTTACAATTTCTTTTGCTATT
>JAVVPL010000106.1:0-5064 GCA_036655775.1 Bacteroidales bacterium
TGCAAGACGAGCATTTATGTATTTTCTAATTTTGTCATCTTCGACGAGTTTGGCGGCGAATTTACGACCTCCGAACCAATTAGAATCCCATCCTCTAACGATGCCTAATCTATTACCTATAGGGTTAGTTTTTTGTCCCATTTATCTAATGAATTAATTTTCTGATTTCGTTTGTTCAACTTCTTTTACTTGCTCTTTTGCAACACGGTTACCTAAAAACAGTGTGATGTGATTGGAGCGTTTTCTTATACGGTAACCTCTACCTTGTGGGGCTGGACGCATTCTTTTCAATTGTGCTCCGCCATCAACAAAAATTTCTTTTACGTATAATTTCGCATCTTCCATACGCACACCTTCGTTTTTACTTTGCCAGTTGGCAATAGCTGAACGTAACAATTTGTGTACTTTAGGCGCAGCTTCACGGTGACTAAATTGCAAAATATTTAGTGCTTTCTCTACATCAACACCGCGAATTAAATCGCAAGTTAGTCTCGTTTTACGAGGTGATGTAGGGTTTTCATTTAGTTTTGCAACATAGAGCGTCTTTTTTTGCTCTTTTATTTTTTCTGCTCGAATATGTTTTCTCGATCCCATTTCTCAGTGATTATTTACAATGATTACCTTTTTCCTTTGTCTTTGTTTCCCGCATGTCCACGGAATATACGGGTAGGTGCAAATTCACCTAACTTGTGTCCTACCATATTCTCGGTAACATAGACCGGAATAAATTTATTTCCATTATGTACAGCAATGGTTTGTCCCACAAAGTCAGGCGAAATCATAGAGGCTCTTGACCATGTTTTGATGGTAAGCTTTTTACTGCTTTCCACTGCTGCAAGAACTTTCTTTTCTAGCTTGAAATGAATATATGGTCCTTTTTTTAACGAACGGCTCATAAACTTAATTTTTTAAACGTTATTTCTTCCTTCTTTCTATGATAAACTGGTTCGAAGTGTTCTTCTTACTACGAGTTTTGTAACCCTTAGCTGGAATACCCTTTCTTGAGCGAGGATGACCACCAGTGGCACGTCCTTCACCACCACCCATTGGGTGATCGACGGGATTCATTACAACACCTCTCACACGTGGACGACGTCCTAACCAGCGACTATGTCCAGCCTTACCTGAGATCTCTAAACTATGGTCTGCATTAGATGCCACTCCAATAGTCGCTTTACATGTTTGTAAAACTTTACGAGTTTCTCCTGAAGGTAATTTTATAATTGCATATTTGTCTTCACGAGACATAAGCTGCGCATACGCTCCTGCGCTACGCACTAATTTTGCACCTTGTCCTGGGCGAAGTTCAATATTATGTATAAGCGTTCCAAAAGGAATTTCGCTCATGTATAATGAATTTCCAACTTCTGGCGTTGCGCCTAGACCACACTCTATTTTTTGATCTACTTTCAATCCTTGAGGTGCTAAAATATATCTTTTTTCGCCATCTGCATACACTAAAAGTGCAATACGAGCTGTACGATTGGGATCATATTCTATAGTTTTAACCACTGCGGGAATATTGTCTTTCTCCCTTTTAAAGTCAATGATTCGATACATTTGTTTGTGTCCGCCACCAATGTATCGCATAGTCATTTTTCCTTGATTATTACGTCCGCCCGAATTGCGTTTGGATAATAATAAACTTTTCTCTGGTGTAGCAGTTGTTATCTCTGCAAATGTGTTCGCGGTTTTGAAACGCTGACCAGGTGTTGTGGGTTTTAATTTTCTTAATGCCATTGTTCTTAAATATTGCTATAAAAATCAATCGTATCTCCTTCTGCCAAAGTAACCATCGCTTTTTTAATTGCGTTCGTACGCCCTTTGATAAATCCAGCTTTTGTATAGCGGGATTTGGTTTTACCAGCATAGCTGATTGTATTGACGTCAATAACTTTGACACTATACAATTCTTCTATTGCTTTTTTGATTTCGATTTTATTTGCCTTTTTGTCAACTACAAAACCAACTCGATTTAGTTTATCACTAATTTTAGTTAGTTTCTCTGTGACTATGGGTTTAATTATTGTGCTCATCTCGTTCTTTTTAAGCTAGTTACCTCTTAATATTGGCTATATGTTTTGTCTAATTCTTTAATTGAACTCTCTAAAAATAATACGTTATTTGCATTCATAATATCGTAAGTATTTAGATCCGATACATTTACAACTTTTATGCGTTGTAAATTACGGGAGGACAAAGATACGAATTTATTTGGTTCTAACAGCACTAAAAGTGATTTTTTTTCAGATATTTTTAAATTTTGTAGAATTTCGACCATTTTTTTTGTTTGTGGAGCCTCAAAATTGAAGTCTTCAACAACCATAATGCCTTGTTCTTGAACTTTATAAGCCATAGCTGATAAACGAGCTAGACGTTTAAGTTTTTTATTTAATTTAAAGCGGTAATCACGAGGTTTTGGACCAAAAGCACGACCTCCACCTACTAAAAGAGGTGAATTTATATCTCCAATACGTGCTCCACCGCCTCCTTTTTGCTTTCTTAGTTTGCGAGTACTACCCGAAACTTCTGATCTTTCTTTTGATTTACTCGTACCTTGACGTTGATTTGCTAAATATTGTTTTACATCTAAATAAATAGCGTGATCGTTGGGTTCTATTCCGAAAATAGTATCATTGATACTTGCTTTTCGATCGGTTGCTTGACCGGCAATGTTATATACTGTTAGCTCCATCTCTCTACTTTTAAATATGATCCTTTAGGACCTGGAACAGATCCTTTTACTATGATAATGTTCTTTTCAGGGAAGAGTTTAACCACTTCAAGATTGATTGCTTTACGTCTTTCTCCTCCTGTGCGTCCCGCCATGCGAAGTCCTTTGAATACGCGAGAAGGATAAGAAGAGGCTCCTACTGAACCAGGAGCTCTAAGACGGTTGTGTTGACCGTGAGTACTTTGTCCAACACCTCCGAAACCGTGACGTTTGACTACCCCTTGAAAACCTTTACCTTTGGTATAACCAGCAACGTCAATGTATTCGCCTTCAACAAAAATATCAACATTCAAGATGTCACCGAAAGTTTTTCTATGTCCCTCTTCGAAACGTGTGAATTCCATGACTACTTGCTTTGGCGTGGTACTTGCTTTCGCAAAGTGCCCTTTCAATGCTTTAGGAGTGTGTTTTTCTTTACGCTCTCCATAAGCCAATTGAATAGCTTCGTAGCCATCCTTGTCTTTTGTTTTTACTTGTGTTACTACACAAGGACCAGCTTGGATAACAGTGCATGGTACATTTTTACCAGAGGCATCCCAAATACTAGTCATTCCGATTTTTTTTCCTATTAATCCGGACATTATTTATACTTGTTTTAAGTTAATTTTAATTTTATAGTCTAGGTAGATATTTCTATCAGACTTTGATTTCTACTTCAACTCCACTAGGTAACTCTAATTTCATTAATGCATCAATGGTTTTAGAGTTGCTGCTGTAAATATCCAACAATCTTTTGTATGCAGAAAGTTCAAATTGTTCGCGCGCTTTTTTGTTCACGAAGGTTGAACGGTTTACAGTGAAGATTTGTTTGTTGGTTGGGAGTGGGATAGGACCACTAATAACAGCCCCAGTCAACTTGACTGTTTTTACGATTTTTTCAGCAGATTTATCCACTAAATTGTAATCGTAGGATTTGAGTTTAATTCTGATTCTTTGACTCACGGTTTTCAAATTTTATTATAAAGAACTATTTGTTTACTGATTTGATTACTTCTTCACGAACAGAAGCGGGTGCTTCGGCATGGTGAGAATACTCCATGGTAGAACTTGCACGACCTGAAGATAAGGTACGCAAAGCGGTGACATAACCGAACATTTCAGCCAAAGGTACTTTGGCACGAATGGCTTGTCCTCCTAATTTTCCTGTAATACCTTCCATCATACCACGACGACGATTTAAGTCACCAGAAACATCTCCAACGTAATCGTCAGGTGTTTCAATTTCGACAGACATGATAGGTTCAAGTAATATTGAATTTGCTTTACGACAAGATTCACGGAAAGCTATTTTAGCGCAAATTTCAAAAGAAAGTGCATCGGAGTCAACAGGGTGGAAAGAACCATCAAGAAGACGAACTTTAAGACTTTCTAAAGGAAATCCTGCTAAAACACCATTGGTTAAAGACGCTTTAAATCCTTTTTCGATAGAAGGAATAAATTCTTTAGGAATATTACCACCTTTTACTTCATTGATAAATTGAAGACCTTTGAAGCCTTCATCTGCAGGAGATACTTCAAATACGATATCTGCAAATTTACCTCTACCACCAGATTGTTTTTTGTACACTTCACGATGTTGAACTTTGGCTGTGATCGCTTCTTTGTAAGCTACTTGTGGACGACCTTGATTACATTCGACTTTAAACTCTCTTTTTAAACGATCCAAAAGTACGTCAAGGTGAAGTTCACCCATTCCACTAATGATAGTTTGTCCAGAGGTTTCATCACTTTTAACAGTGAAGGTAGGATCTTCCTCTGCAAGTTTAATTAAACCTGTAGTTAATTTATCTACATCGGCTTGAGATACGGGTTCCACTGAAACACTAATAACAGGATCAGGGAAACTCATTGATTCAAGAACAATAGGATTTTTTTCATCACAAAGCGTATGCCCTGTTTTTATTTCTTTAAAACCTACGGCTGCTCCAATATCGCCAGCTTCTATTTTATCTAATGGATTTTGTTTATTTGCGTGCATTTGAAGAATACGAGAAATACGTTCTTTTTTTCCAGTAACGGAATTTAGAACATACGATCCAGCATCTAAACTACCAGAATATACACGGAAGAAACAAATACGACCCACAAAAGGATCGGTAGCAATTTTGAATGCTAATGCACAAAATGGCGCATTTACATCTACGTGACGAACTTCTTCTTTATCGGTATCAGGATTGATCCCAACGATAGATTCAACATCTAAGGGACTTGGTAAGTAACGAATTACTGCATCTATTAATGATTGAACACCTTTGTTTTTGAAGGCCGATCCACAAAGTACAGGAGTGATACGCATTTCAAGAGTAGCTTTACGTACGGCTGCAATGATT
>JAVVPL010000107.1:0-5034 GCA_036655775.1 Bacteroidales bacterium
TTTAGTATAGTTTTATGGTTTTAAATTTTTTTTCACAATTGGCGGTGTGTGCCCCGACATAAAAATGAATGAGCAAAAATAGATAAAATCTTTTTTTTCAATAAGACGAATTTGAAAAAAGATGCGACAAAACTGAAAAAAGATAGGACAGATTTGAAAAAAGATAGGACAGATTTGTAATATATTGGTTTTTAAGTATAATGAAAAAAGAAAATTGGAACAACTAAATAAAATTAATTTTCTAAATGGGCTAATTTTCTAAATTCGGTGGGGGTCATGCCAAATTTTTCACGAAACAAACGATGAAAATTGCGTGAGGAGTTAAATCCACAATCGAGAGCAATAGTTTCTATAGTGGCTGAATTATTGGCTTCGAGCAATTGTCTACGTGCTGCTTCGAGTCGTAATTTGTGAATATAGTTTTGGAATGATAAGCCACTCCCTTCACGAATGGCGGTGCAAAGATAGGTTTCATTGGTGGAGAGTTCGTTGGCAACTTCTTTTCGTCCAATTTCGGGTTTTAGATATAATTGACGATCTTCCATAAGTTGCTGTATAGATTGAAATATTTTATTTTCGGAAGTTGTGTTTTGTAAACTGAGTAGTTGTTCTTCTTTTTCGCTTACTAATGAAATTTGTTCAAATAATTTTTTATTTTTTTGTTTGATAAGCTGTAAATTAGAATAAATAAGCACTAAGGTGATGGCAAAAAAGATAAGAATGGCAATCAAAATGAGTAAACGATTTTTTTGTGTCTGAATAACATATTTTTGTGTTAAAATTTGCGCATCTTTTTCGCTTGTTTCATATACTGTGCCTATTTCGATGGCTGCGCTTACTTTCATTTTTTCAGCTAATAGTTCTTGTAAATTGGCGGCTTGTGCTTTGTATAGATACGCATTTTTATAATCGCCCAAACCTACGTATGCTTGGGCTAGAAAATTTTTGAGGATATACGTATAGTTATTGACACTATCTCCCATTTCTATTTTTGGAAGTATACGTTTTACTTCGATTATCAATTGGGTCCAATCTTGGGCTTCTTCCATATAATTGAACAAACTAAGGTAGACGGGCATACGTATTTGGGAAATGGGACGAATTAATTGCATGGCTTCTTCACAGGCTTTTTTTGCTTTACTTGTTTCGTGATTCATAATTAAGCTATACGACATTTGGGAGAGAAGTTCGGCTTTAAAATAGGTTAATTCGATGGGGTTGCGGTAATAGGTGAGCTTAATTTGTTCGGAAGGGATTGTATTTAACTCGTTAATAAGTAATTGCATCAAATGAGCGGACTCTTTAAATTTGCCTTCTTGCGAATAGACATCGCCTTTTACATATTTGTAAAGAATTTTATTCTCTATATTTTGGGCCATAGCAATGGCTCGATCAATATAAATATGTGCCTTATCATACATTTTCATTTGGCTGTATACATTGCCAATTACGGCAAGGCAGGTGGCGTGATATTCGGTGTCTTTTCCTTTTTTTGCTTGTTCGGAAGCTTTTAGTGCAAAAGAAAGGGCTTGCTCGTAAGCTCCTAAAAACATATATTCTTCGCTAAGGGCTGCACAGATACGTGCATCAAAAGCTGAATTTATTTTTGCTGAATCGGTGGTATGTGCTTGTAAGAGAAATTTGACCGATCGGCGCGCTTGGTTGGCACGTGCACAAACCATCCCATAGGTATAGCATAAATTGATTTCGGAAATATCGGAATAGCCTTCGATAGTTGCTTTTTTCCAAAGAGAGTCCATAATAATAAGGGCCGAATCGGGATTGGAACTTCTAAATTCATTGGCGGTTTCAAGGGTATAGAGAGCATGAATTTTAGGAAGAGGGGCCTTTGCCATAAGGGTTGTGGTCAATCCAAAAGAGAGAAAACAAATTGTAAAATGTAAGGCCAAACTTCGCATAAAAGAAAATTTAAAATATTGAAAAGCTAAAATAGTAATTTTGTCGAAATTTCCCAAATAAAAGCTAAAAAAAGAAGGTGGGTAGATTCTAACACCAAATGCAATTTTTTGAAAGGGAGAGTAAAAGTAAACATTTTTCAATTAGAATTTATAAATCAAATTCCTCTCAAGGGTGACATTCACTCCTTGAACCGAAACTTTCTGTAAAATAAAAAAAGTGCCAATACCTAAAATAGGATTGGCACTTAAATGTACAACAAATAACTTCTAAATTACTGTATAATTAAGTTTTTTGTTACACTGGGCATATTTCGCACATTGAGTTTAAAAATATACATGCCAGCTTTGAATTTGCTGAGATCCAAAATGGTACTATTTGTATAAAGAGATTGCCTGTGAAGAGGACGACCTTGAATATCTAAAATATCTATGGATACATTTTGATAAGAAGGAATTGGCGTTTCTATTTTGAGCGTTACTTGGGTGTGTGCGGGATTGGGAATAAGTGTAAAATGGAATTGAGGCGCAGAAGACGACTCGATACTCCCTCCTTTAATCTCCAAAAAGTGATCACAATCAAAATTTGATTTATTCTGAAAGCTTAATACACTATCTTTATAGACACAAAGTAAATAAGGATAGTTAGTAAATCTAGTTGCAGGCAAAAATACGCCTATCATATTTGAACCGATACCTTCGATAAATTCTAAATGCGTATCCACTATAGTATCCCAAATCTCATCTCTATTAATTAATCGTGTGTTTTTTATAGGGTTAAGTAAAATATGTTTTTTTTCATTTTTTAAAAATATCGAATCTACCATAAAAAAAGACGTGTCTTTGAATCCGTCATACTTTACATAAGAAAAAATATCCCCTATTTTCATATTTAAGTCCATCACCAATTTCTCTTCATCTATGATACTACTATAAGATCCTCTACAATATACTTTTGAATGATCCTGCGATTCACGTACATAATAATCATATCCAGGATACCCACCTCTCGAAAATTGTTTATATACTAAACTGTCTATGGTACTGTCTTTGCTATATTCCCATTCCTGAGGGGGTGCCATTGCTGACGATGATCCTCCTACCAGACTGTATTTCGTAGAAAATTTACCAAACACGGATTCATAAATCGTAGTATCTTCTGCATTTTTAGGCGCATTTGCATACTGAGGGGCCGAATATGAAATAGTACCACAATTTCCTAAAGAAGATAAAGTAATGGGATTACAACCTACAATAAAATTAGGAGAAAGAAAAATATGATTTAAAGCAGGTTGATTAAAACCAGCTTCTATACATAAGTAGGCTCCTTGCTGTACACTAATATTAAATTCTTTAGGAAAAATTGCTCCTTTTTGTATTTTTAATGTAGATCCACTTTCCACAATGAGCATACTACCCGCTTCCATTTGAAATATGGCTGCACTATCAATCACTAAAGCACTATTATCGGCAATTAACATTTTTGAATTGGTATTTAATATTGTTTTTGATTTTGGTTTGCATGTAAGTACAGTAGGAGATGCAAATATCTTTTGTCCTGCAAATGTGAGTGGATTTTTAGACCTTGTGGGAGTGGTACCTTGGCCCAATTTAATAGTTTTTGAAGAGGCTAAATCAATGGTTTCATTTGATACAATATTACCACACCAACGCACATCGTTCAGAATAGAAAAATCGTCCCATCGAACCCTGATCCGTATAGAACCATCGGTATATTTTTCAACAACTTCAACAGAAAGACCATTAAGATATGTTGTACGATTATCATTGGTATCGGGATCTGTGGGAGGTCTACTTCCTCTAGCATCAACATGGTGCGTAATCAAAGGCACTAGAGATGGATTTGTACTCAAACTCAATTTACTCCCAACAGGAAATACATCATATTCATTTCCAAACATAGGATACCAATAAGGAAGAGTTTGACCATCCTTAATAACCGTTTCTGCTGCAATAAATTCACCTCCCTGAATCAGATTATCCAAATCAAAATCGCCTGCCTGTGTTTGTAATAGATGATATCCATTAAAAGGATTCGCCGCATTGGTATTTGTTTTAGCTATATATTTATTAACTTTTAACTTTCCCAATAACATTGAATCGCTCGCAAATATTGTTTCTATAGGTATTGGTTGTGTTCCCCCTGCTCCTATTGAAGGTGCATTATTAACTATATCAACATCTTTTAAAATTGTAAAATCCCAATTTCCAAAACGAGACAATGGAACATAGTAATTTGTTTTACTAAGAATATTCGTAAAAGCTTCATTTCCTATTTGCATATTGAGTCGAATACCTGTAGGTTTTGGAAATCTTGATTCAGTTGCGGTGCTTTTCATTTGATGGTTTTCTACCCAAAGCCATTGTTCTTTGGTAGCAGCAATTTCACTACATAAATAAGGAAGTTTTATGCGAAGAGCATCTCCATACGTAGAAAAATCCCTAAGTACAAATTCTTGAACTTTTGATGGATTCCATGAAGTACCGAAGTTTTGTTGATAAATCAAATCCCCATTTACATTGGTTAATGAAGTGGAAAGAGCATTGATTTCATAGGTAGCATCACGATGTTGCCAACCAAGACGTCGACGATCCCACGCATTTACAAAATGAAGATTGCCTAAATAGGTTTCTAGTAAACCATATCCCCCTATATCCGATAAAAAATTACCTTCTCCAGCTCCAGCACCCCCATTATGATAATTATTATCTCCTAATAAATCGTGCCCAAATTCATGTGGAAACAGCGTATGATAATCATCCATACATTGTGCCGCTACATAATTTGCAGAAATAGGAGTCCCATCAAATCCATAGCCTGAATATCCAGCGACTCTTTGGGGATTAATTTTACTATTTACCCGCCAATAGATATAAATCATATCTATTTTGCCATCAGCAATATTTTGCTTAACTTCATATCCTGGAGAATAAGTCCATTGATCAAAATCTGTTGGAATAATATATCCGTTTTTTGTTTTTAATTGGTTTGTTGATAAATTATTAAAATATTGCTGAATGTAGTCTTTACCCAACGATGCCATTTGATTGTACGGAACTTGTATCAAATAGGGGTAATAATCACCCAAAACTTCAA
>JAVVPL010000108.1:0-2153 GCA_036655775.1 Bacteroidales bacterium
GGGAAGGGAAATACGATTTTAGAAAAAATTAGACCTGTAATGAGAGCTAAAAAAAACTTTGCGTACACAATTTAGGGGGACTGGATCATTAGTCGAAATACAGGAGGCTAGACCAATACCTTTACATAAAAGATTGCATTTGGTGTTAGAATCTATCGTTTTTTTTTAAAAAATACAATAAAACTTGTTTAATTGAAAAATAGGTGTATATTTGCAATCTGAAAAGATTGATAATAAAGAGAAGCAGGAGATGAAAGAAAATTTTAAAATAGAAAATTTTGTTTTTAATGGAACCCTTTGTAGTTTTGATAGATAATTAAAAAATCTTAGTTTGAAATATAGGGGGGCTAGACCAATAGATATGTCAAATAGTAAAATTATTCTTATAATTACTTCATGAGAGGGGATAATTTAGTAAAAATATATCTTGTGTTAAGAGAGGAAGCTGAAAATCTCTTAAATAATAATTATAGAGTAGGCTAATTAAAAACAAGTATGATAAAAAAAATAAACAAAAAATTACAGTTGAATAAAGAGACAATATCGAAATTGTCACAGGAAAAAATTGTTGGAGGAGTTGAGAGACCCACTCCGACTCAAATATTTACGGCTGGTTGTTCGGATGGCTGTTCTATGTTTAAAACAATGTTCAATTGCACTAAAGATGCTTGTTCTGTCGACTGCTGGACTCCAACATGCCAGTGTTAGCAAAAACATCCCTACAGAGGCATAAAATCTATGTTTCTGTGGGGATTTCTATCTATATCTAATTTTACCCCAATACACATGAGTAAGTCTTACATTTTACTTTTTATTTCGATTAGTATTATACTTGCGTATTTACTTTTTCCCTCTGACTTCAGTGGACCTCAAATGGAGTTGTCAGGTAAAATACACCCCATTCGCACGATATCCCCGACCGATACAAATTATACCGATTTAGCCTTCCTTTATCCCATTTTGGAGAATTGTAATATTGTAATACTGGGCGAACCCACGCATATCGAAGGCTCCATCAATTTAGCTAAAACGCGATTGATACAATTTCTGCATCAAAAAATGAATTTTTCAGTAGTATTATTTGAAGCAGGATGTTTTGAAATGGATCAAGTACAAAAAGCACTCTCACAAAATCCTTACAATTGCAACTTTTCCCTAGGTTTATGGGGGTTTTGGGCTAAAGCCAATGAATGTCAGAATCTTTTTTCGTACATACGAGCAACACAAATTACCCCTAATCCTCTCAAAATTGCAGGCTTCGATATTCAGCCCTCAGGCGATTTTACCGATTCGGCAAGAATTGCACAAATAGATCGATATCTAAAAAAAAAGAATAGCTCATTGGCATCATTTCCTACTTTAAAAAAAGGACTTTTAGACTATAATGCCGTCAACTTTTGGGAGTATCGAAAATCGAAAGAAGAAATAAAAAAAATAGCAGCAGATTTGCAAAAAATGATTCTCTACTGTTCCTTATACCCTCTTCCAGAAGATTCTTTATTTATCCCCTATTTCCGAAATATTTCGGCTTCTATTGCAATATTCAATACAGAGGAACGAGCCTCTGCCCTTCGTTTGCAAAAGAGAGATTCTTTATTGGCTCAAAATGTTTTTGAATTCAAAGAACGATTTCGTAAAGGGAGCGCAAAGCAAATTTATTCGCTCTACCGAGCGGAGAAATTGTCGAATGAACTTCAGCAATATAAAGACCAAAAAATAATTATTTGGGTTGCGAATTTACATGCACTTTATGATAATAAAAGATACACCTCAAAGAATAAAAAATATACTTTTATCAGTTTTGGAGAACGCCTAAAAAAGCGCTATCCAAATCAGAGCTATACCATTTGCTTTACCTCCTATTTGAATATGGAGGAAGGACGTATTACCCAAAAAGCAAGTCGACAAACGTGGGAATCGGCCATACACACCAAAGAATTTCCTTATATATTTTTAAATTTTAGAGAATTTCCCAACGAAAAAATATTCAATAAAAATATGAAAATGCGATGCAATCAATTGAACAATTTGAGTGCGAATTGGTCACAAATGACAGATGGTATTTTTTATATCGATACATCTCATCAAACTACTAAATATGAATAGTATAGAAACATGTTGCCTTAGCTATGCCTACAAACAACAAATAGTTA
>JAVVPL010000108.1:2163-4990 GCA_036655775.1 Bacteroidales bacterium
TTCAGATCTCGCGCTCAGGGTTCCGCAAGGAGCTATTTTTGGCTATTTAGGAGAAAACGGTAGCGGAAAAACAACGAGCATACAGTTGCTTTTAGGACTGATAGGGAATCGAAAAAATATTACAATTTGCGGAAAAAATATCGAAAATGAAACAGAACGCATTGCAATGTACCGCAAAGTAGGTAGTTTAATAGCGCCTTTTTTTGTCTATGAACATTTAACTTGTTTAGAGAACTTACAGTATCTGAATCAATTTTATCACAAATCGCCTATCCATCTTCAACGTATTTTACAGCAAATAGGTTTAACAAATGAACAAAGCAAAAAAGTCAAATACATCTCTACAGGCATGAGGCAGCGCCTTGCCATAGGATTAAGCTTAGTAAACGAGCCTGAACTCCTAATTTTGGATGAACCCATAAACGGCTTAGATCCAGTGGGGATTCATGCTATGAGAGAATTATTTTCAGATCTTCATGAGCAAGGAAAAACTATTTTCATGTCCACTCACATTCTTTCGGAAATAGAAAAAATATGCACACACATAGGTGTTTTGCATAAAGGAAGTCTCCTATATCAAGGCGAACTCTCTGCCTTAAAAAAGGAAAATAATATGAATAATTTGGAAGAGATATACCTGCAGATGATTAGCCATGCCGATGTCCATTCTTTCGATTTCAATTTTAAACAAGATGATTAATTTTATAACATTTGCGAATTCGGAAGTTAAGAAAGCTTCTAAAATCAAACTATTTTGGTTTGTTCTGCTTATTCCTATACTTGTCATTTTTCTAAGGGCATATTACTTTCAAAATCAATTAAGTGAGAATAGTTTAGAAGGGTGCAATATTTTAAAATATTGGATTTTTCAATGTTGTGTATTTTTCGTGATACTTTTTCCCATTATCCAAGCTCTGCTTAGCAGTGCCCTATTGGGTTTAGAATACAAAAATAATGCTTTCCAAATGCTCTACACTCTTCCTCTCAAACGTAATTATATTTATTGGTCCAAGTTATGGGTACTTATTTTTTGGAATTTTCTATTGATAAGTTTTACCCTTGCCTTACTTTTAAGTATGGCTACTTTGTTTAATATTCTTTTCCCCGATGCTGGGTTTTCCGAATTTGATATACGCCTCCAACTTATTGTTTTATTTGCTCAAATTTTCTTTATTTGCTGTACGATTTCTGCCATCCATTTGGCTATTGCCTATATTTGGAGTAATGTTCAATACTCAATTTTAATAGCGATAATCCTTACTATATTTGGTTATTTTGCATATACTTGGCAATATATTTATTTCGTCCCTTATGCTTCCATTAATTCCTGTTGTATTCAATTTTTCAGATTTGAAAATAGTATTTTTTTTATCAAAGAAATTTGGGTTTGCTTAGGAGTTCTGTTTGTCGCAATTTTATTGGGACTTTGTTTAAATAGTAAAAAGAATAGCAATGACAAATGATATAGAATATAAAAATATAATATTTAGAATTTGCCGAGAATTAAATACTTTTGAGGAAAGAAGGCTTGGATTATTGTCGGGATTATCGGGCATTGCATTGTTTCAATTTTATATGGGGACTCATTCGGAAAGCAGTGAAATGTCAGAGTACGGATATAAAACAATAGATAAAATATATCAAATAGTTGCCAATGAATTGACGGATAATTATAGTTTTTGTTCGGGATTATCGGGTATTGCTTGGATGATTGATTTTTTAGATCGAAAAAATTTAATAAATAAAAATAGTAAACAAAGTTTAAAAGAATTGGAAGGGCTTTTTTACTCAATATCAGTGAGGGATAATAATCTATTAAATTATGATTTTTTACACGGACATTTGGGAATTTTTATTTTTTTTGCATGCCAGAAAAAGAAAAGCAAGAAAGTACAAAATGCACTAAATTTATTTATAGATAAAATACATGAGGATGCAGATAAAATTGAGCCTAAAGTTTTAAAATGGAAATATTATGAGGATAATAATACTCGAATAAAATGGAACTATAATATTTCAATATCTCATGGGAATACTGCTATCGTTGCACTATTGACTAAATTAAAAATGGAAGGATTTGTAAATCCAAAAATAGAAATAATAGTAAGTGAAGCAATCGAATATATTTTGAAACAACAAATAGATAAATTTAAATATGGCTCCTATTTTTCCTATCTTGCATTGGAGAGTGAAAAAAAAATACGTCCAAGTCGATTGGCATGGTGCTATGGAGATTTAGGCATCGCTGTTGTTCTGTGGAATGCTGGAAATACTTTTGAAAATAACCAATGGAAACAAAAAGCGATAGAGATTTTATTATTTGCAGCAAAATATAGAAAAAATCTTAATAAAAATGGTGTAATGGATGCAGGTCTTTGTCATGGGACTGTGGGTATCGGCCATATTTTTTATAGAATGTGGTGGAATACAGGAATGGATGATTTTAAAAAAGCTGCAGATTATTGGTTTGAAGAAACAATTAAAATGTCAAAATTTCCAGATGGATTAATTGGATTTCATGTGTATTATAGAACATTCGATGGAAAAGGAACTTGGATGAATGAATATAATTTATTAGAAGGTATTACTGGTATTGGTTTGGCTTTACAGTCTTATCTTTATAACAAAGAGCCTGCATGGGATGAGTGTTTACTGTTAAGCTAAATTATCTATAATCATGATAGAATATAAATCGTTTGTGATCAAGCCCCCTATATTTCGAACTAAGATTTTTTAATTATCAGACAAAGATACAAAGGGTTTCATTAAAAGCAAAGTTTTCTATTTTTAAATTTTCTTCCATCTCCTGCTTCTCTTTATTATCAAT
>JAVVPL010000109.1:0-4883 GCA_036655775.1 Bacteroidales bacterium
GTATCAAGTGAGCGCGAATAGTAGCCACCGTACCGAAACGCAAAATCAATTTAAGCAAATGCCCCTACAAAGCCGGGGTTTGCCCGATCCATTTATGATTCCTGGATTGCAAAAAATAAAAGTAAACTCTCAATTGAACGACAGTTATTCTTTTGATAATTTTATAGAAGGTGATTGTAACCGTTTGGCACGAGCCGCAGGTTATGCCATTGCAGAAAATCCAGGAAAAACTGCTTTTAACCCTTTGTTTTTGCATAGTGATATAGGTTTAGGAAAAACCCATCTCATGCACGCCATTGGCATACAAACAAGGGTAAACTTTCCTGAATTGACCGTTTTATATGTATCTGCCGAATTATTCACCCAACAATTTGTTGATGCAGCACGCAATAATTCGATCAATGACTTTACGCATTTCTATCAATTGATCGATGTATTGTTGATTGATGATATTCATAAATTATCGGGTAAGGAAGGTACACAAAATGCGTTCTTCCATATTTTCAACCATCTACACCAAAAAGGGAAACAAATTGTTTTAAGTTCCGATAAAGCACCTGTAGAATTAACAGGTATAGAAGCCCGTTTACTCTCTCGTTTCAAATGGGGACTTGCCACCGATTTGCAAGTACCTGATGTGGAAACACGAATGGCTATTTTGCAAAAAAAGATCTTCAACAATGGCGTACAAATGCCTCCTGAGGTAATTGAATATATTGCGTATAGTATTTCAACCAATGTACGTGAATTGGAAGGTGTACTTAATTCCCTTTTGGCTCAATCGGTTTTAAACAAAAAAATCATCACCTTAGATTTAGCCAAGCAAATGATTGATAAAATCGTGCGTAATTCTGCCAAAGAAATTTCTATCGATTATATTCAAAAAATTATTTGTGACTACTTTGGAATTCAAGTAGAAGAGATTAATTCAAAAACACGTAAACGCGATATTGTACAAGCTCGTCAGTTGGCCATGTTCTTTGCTAAAAAACATACCAAATCTTCTTTAGCAGCCATTGGCTTGCAATGTGGAAACAAAGACCATGCAACGGTACTTCACGCATGCAAAACGGTCAATAACTTAATGGAAACAGACAAAAACTTTAGACTCAACGTAGAAGAATTGTCCAAGAAAATTAAGATGTAAACCTCTCGAGCATGGAAACACATACAGCTCGTCTGTTTCTTCTCCCTTCTAATATTGGCGAAGGAGATCCTTTCACGGTTTTACCAGCCAATTACCCCGAGGTAGTGTGTGGTATTCGGATTTTTTTTGTAGAAGAAATTCGTACCGCTCGACGGTTTCTACGCAAAATCGGTTTTACCACTTCTTTTGACGAGGTTTTTTTTATAGAAATTAATGAACATACCTTTGACACTCCCATCGAAAATTTGGTAGCTCCCATTGCATGGCAAGGACAAACATTGGGTCTACTTTCTGAAGCTGGAGTTCCTTGTGTGGCGGATCCTGGCGCATTCGTAGTGGCCTGGGCTCATCGACAACACATTCAAGTTTGTCCATTGGTAGGCCCCTCTTCTATACTTTTAGCACTTATGGCTTCAGGATTTAATGGACAACATTTTTTATTTCATGGTTATTTACCCGTAGATAAAACGGAACGAAACAAAAAAATTAAAGAAGTAGAAACCCAATCTCGTCGCTTGGATCAAACACAAATTTTTATTGAAACGCCCTATAGAAATCAAAATTTGTTTTCGGCTATTTGTGAAATATGCCAAGATGAAACAAAACTTTGTATTGCAAAAAACATCACCCAAAGCAACGAAGTAATTCGTAGTTTATCCATCAAAGAATGGAAAAAACAAAAAATAGATTTACATAAACAAAATACCGTATTTTTATTGTACGCATAAAATGGATACTTCAAATATACATATTCCTTTAGCCGAACAACTACGTCCTAAAACTCTAGAAGAATATATTGGACAAACGCATTTGATGGGAAAAGATGCGGTATTATACAAAGCCATTGCAAGTGGTCATATTCCTTCTATGATTTTATGGGGTCCCCCAGGGGTAGGCAAAACCACTCTTGCTTTTTTAATATCTTTACGTTTACAACGTCCTTTTTATACTTTAAGTGCTATTAATGCGGGGGTCAAAGATGTTCGTGAGGTTCTTCAATTAGCACAAACACAAGAAGGTGCCATTTTATTTATCGATGAAATTCATCGGTTTAATAAATCCCAACAAGACTCTTTGCTAAATGCCATAGAAAAAGGAATTATTACTTTTATTGGAGCCACCACCGAAAATCCTTCTTTTGAAGTAATTACGCCTCTGCTCTCACGTTGTCAAACCTATATACTCAAAAATTTAGAAGAATCCGATCTGCTTCTCATTGTGGAACACGCTATAAAACATTTGGAAAACCAATTACAAAGAGAAATAAAATTGACCCAAACGCAAGCACTGCTTCGTATTTCAGGAGGAGATGCGCGCAAATTGTTAAATGCTATTGAAATTGTAGTGCACAATTTGCAAAAAGAAGCCTGCATTGAGTTTACGGATGCCAATGTCATGGCTATTATCCAACAAAATTTGGCCACCTACGACAAAAATGGAGAAACACATTATGATATTATTTCTGCTTTTATAAAATCTATTCGTGGAAGCGATCCCAATGCCGCCGTATATTGGTTGGCACGTATGCTCGCTGGCGGAGAAGATGTTAAATTTATTGCCAGACGTTTAGTTATTTTGGCCTCCGAAGATATTGGCAACGCCAATCCAAATGCGCTTTTACTTGCCAATGCATGTTTTGATACAGTACATAAAATTGGCTATCCAGAATGTAGGATCACACTCAGTCAAACCGCTATTTATTTGGCTTGTTCTGCTAAAAGTAACGCCTCCTATACCGCAATTGATGCAGCTTTAGATATCGTTCGCCAAGAGGGTGATTTGGCCGTTCCTTTGCATTTGCGCAATGCCCCTACCAAATTCATGAAGGATTTAGGATATGGAAAGGAGTACCAATATGCACATGCCCACGAAAACAATTTTGTACTCCAAGAATTTTTACCCGAAAAAATTAAAAATACCGTGTTTTATGAACCCCAAAATAATGCAAAAGAAAAAGAATTGCGTGCGGGTTTAAAAGCACGTTGGGGCACTAAATATAAATATTAAATGCAATGAACATAAACGAAAAAAAAGATCAACTGATTGCTCAATTTAGCACTTTTGACGATTGGATGGATCGATACAATTTGCTTATTGAACTAGGTAAATCTTGTCCCATCTTGGACGATAAAGATAAAACGGAAGCGCATCTTATTCAAGGATGTCAGTCGCGGGTTTGGCTTACAGCCAATTTACAAAACGGAAAAATGATACTCAAAGCCGATAGTGATGCTGTAATTACCAAAGGTATTGCCGCTCTACTTATCTATGTGTTTTCGGATGAAAATCCCCAAGAGGTAGTGGATGCCGATTTGGATTTTATAGAAAAAATTGGTTTGAGAGAACATTTATCCCCTACGCGTTCAAATGGCTTAAATGCTATGATAAAACAAATTAAACTCTATGCCTTGGCATTAAGTTTAAAACTGAAAAGTGAAAATTAAGAGATCTACCTACGGCTGCTTTGCGATTCTCAGTAATTTTCCGTAATTTTGAAGATTAATTAGCTTCTGAATGTACGAACAAATAAAAGCCCCCATAGAAAAAGAATTGCACTTGTTTAACCAAAGATTTCAATCTTTGATAGAGAGTGATTTTCCTTTAATTCAAAGTATCAGCGATCATGTTTTTCAAACCAAAGGAAAACAAATTCGACCTATTTTAGTTTTACTTACCTATCGTTTATTTAATAAAAATCCAAATGATTTAGCCTATTTATCGGCCTCCTTAGTAGAAATCATGCATGCAGCCTCCTTGATGCACGACGATGTAGTGGATAATGCAGATCAAAGAAGAGGAAGTAATTCTACCCGTTTTCTTTTTGGAAATAAAACCGCTGTTTTAGCAGGAGATTATTTATTGTCAAATGCAATACTCAAAGCCCATACTCCCGAAGATCAAAAATTGATGCTTCTATTGGTGGACGTAGTAAAAAAAATGAGTGAAGGTGAATTATTGCAAATTGAATATACAGCCAATCCCAAAATTACAGAAGCTATTTATTATCAAATTATAGAACGTAAAACCGCCGCTCTTTTTTCTTGTTGTTGTCAATGTGGTGCTTTGGCTGCAAATGCCAATATGGAACAACTAAAAAAGATTACATTAATGGGGCAACACCTAGGGATTGCGTTTCAAATCAAAGATGATATTTTGGATTTTAAACAAGATGTAAACTGTGGAAAAAAATATGCAAACGATCTTAGAGAACGCAAAATCACACTACCTCTTTTACATTATCTAAATGGGGTTTCGCTCAACGAACAAAAAGAAATTTGGAATTGTTTACAAAAAGAAGAATTAAGTGAAATTGAAATCCACACTATTTTAACTAAAGTAACGACTTCGGATGCTCTAAGTTTTGCCAATGAACAAGCAAAAAAACATACTCAAAAAGCACTTGTGTATCTTGAGGAGCTAGGCGCTAAACATGACACAACTGCCTTGCGCCTACTTATCAATTATATTGCCTAGAACATTGCAGAATGAATAAATTGCTACCTTTGTTTTTCTCTTTGTGTTTTATTGTATGCTTGTTGCTACTACCCTCAAAGAGTTTTGCAAATCCAAGCGGAGCTATCGTACGATCGGATAGTATTTGTATAGGTAGTTCTCTCGACTTGAATCGTTGTTTATCACAAATTCCAAATACCGTACGCAAGGGAAGCGAACATTGGTATTTGATCGATGGTTCTAGCGCTGGCATGCTTTTAAATTCATCCGTAATTACCCCCTC
>JAVVPL010000110.1:0-4754 GCA_036655775.1 Bacteroidales bacterium
TCCAAAATGTGATGAAGCTATTCGCTATATCGATAAAATTAATGAATTTTTAAATAAGAACGAATGAAACTTGTAAAGATTTAAAAAGAAATGAATAAAATAAAAGATAAATGGCAACTACTTAATAGTAAGTGGAAAAGAAATGGTGAATTTGGATCCGCTTTTAGAATCGCTTTCAACAGTGATTTTCCCGTGATGTTTTTCTACGATTGATTTAACATAACTGAGCCCTAAGCCAAAGCCTTTTACGTTGTAGGTATCGCCTGTGGGAACTCTGTATAATTTTTCAAATATTTTTTTAAAATTTTGTTTGCTAATACCAATGCCATTATCGCTAATACTTACTAGAATGCTTTGATGTGCATTTTGGGTATATTTATTGGCGTTGTCAATCAAATTACTAATGATATGAATAATGTGCGTGCGATCGCCATCAATGAGATCATTTTCGGCATTGTATAAACAAATTATTTTGCCATTGTGATGCGCTACTTGGTAATCGACATTATTGATGGCTTCATCTAAAGCTTTGTGTAGATTAAAGGTAGTTTTAGTGAGTAGATATTGTCCGCGTTCTAATTTTGAAATTTCAATAATTTGAGCACTTAAAGATTGCAAACGTTGACTTTCTTGTTTTATAATTGAAATTAATTGTATAGTTTCAGAGGGTGTGTGTTTAATTTCGACATCATCAAAGGATTCGCAAATAAGAGAAATGGTAGAAATAGGCGTTTTTATTTCATGGGTAATATGATTGATAAAATCATTTTTGAGTTCGCTCAATTTTTTTTGTCGAATTACCAGACGAAGGGTATAGGAGAAAACAAATATTTGTAACCCTAGCAAAAGAATGGAGGCTACAAAAAGATACCATACTTGCGACAAAATAAAGGTTTGCTTATGGGGAAAGTAAAGGGTTAAATAGTATTGTTGGTTGTGTCGATCGTTGGGATAGAGTTGATAATAATAGTGACTACGTAATAAACGATCGCTGTATTTACCTGTTTTTTCTACAATTAATTTTGATTTGGGCACATTGTAAATGCCCCATTCAACAGAGGTATTGATTTGTTTGTTGTGGAGAGCTTCTTTGATTAGGGTGTCTAGGGCGTATGGGTTGAGCCGTTTGGTAATATAGGGTTGAGGGGCTGCATTCATGGCATCGTCAAAGAGTTCCTCAATGAGGCGACTTCGATGTATCAAATTATCTCGTTCTCTGGATAGTTGTTTGTAAAATGTTTTGAGTTGTTTATTTTTTTGTGTATTTATTTTTTTGCTCTCGCGTAAAATCTTTTCCATGGTAGCCTGGTTGACATCGGAGTCTTCGGTGCTATCTCTTTCTAAGGTAAAATTGCCTAAAATATCTTCTTTAAATTGTTCGGGTGCAAAATCGACGGAGGGATACGTTTCTTGTAATTGGCTTAATTTTGTATTTAAGGTGTCGATGGTGGCTAAAATAATTTTTTGTTTTTTGTCTTTTTGTAATTGCGTTGCTATTTCTTGTTTTTCGAGCCATAGTACGACATTAGTCATGGCTTCACCTACGGAATTGCTAAATAAGTCCTCGTTCATTTTAATGGCTTTTTGTGTCCAATAATATTGAACAGATACCAAAAAAACAAGGGCACAACACATAAGAATAACGATATATGTTACATTTTTTTTGTTCATATTCGATTTTGTTAGAAGTACAAAAGTACATAAAATTTCGGTGAAATATAGAATTGGTTTTTAGAATATGATAAATAATATGTGTTTTTCTAAAAAAAAAACGTACCTTTGCAAATTATTTGCCTTGGCACAAAAAAAGATTTTATGGTAGAAAAACAACAGACTTTAAAACAGGCGGTTACTATTTCAGGTATAGGTTTACACTCGGGTGCAAATGTGAGTTTAACTTTACATCCTGCCCCAGAAAATTTTTGGTATCAATTTAAACGTATTGATATTGAAGATAGCCCTTTAATTGCAGCCGTTTCGGAAAATGTAGTAGATGTATCTCGTGGAACCACCTTGGAAAAAGAGGGTTGTAGAGTGGCAACGGTGGAACATGTGTTGTCGGCTTTGCGCGGTTTACAAATAGATAATGCACTTATTGAAGTGAATTCTTGTGAAATGCCTATTTTAGATGGTAGTTCGGGACAATTAGTGGAAGCAATATTAAAAGGTGGCATTGTTGAGCAAGAGGCAGATAGAGTGTATTATGAAGTGAGAGAAGATCTTACCTTTGCTAATGAAGCCAAAAAAGTGAAACTTACGGTTTCTCCTTCAAGCAATCATGATTTAACCGTATTAATTGATTATGATTCTCCCGTATTAACGCCTCAATATGCGTCTATTTCGGAATTTGGCGATTTTTTTGTGAAAGAAATTGCCTCTTGTCGAACATTTGTTTTTTTGCATGAATTGGAATATTTGTTCAATAACAATTTGATAAAAGGGGGAAATATAGATAATGCCATTGTTTTTGTAAATAGAGTTTTACCACAAAATGAATTGGAACGTTTAGCTAAATTATTAAATAAACCTTCGGTGGAAGTGATGTCAGAAGGGATATTGAACAACGTGGCTTTGAAATTTAAAAATGAACCTGCTCGTCATAAATTGCTTGATTTAATAGGGGATTTAGCTTTAGTTGGAAAACCCATCAAGGGTAAAGTAATGGCTTTTAGACCTGGACATGCTTCAAATGTGGAATTTGCCAAATTGATTAGAACGAAGATGTTGAAAGAGGAGCAAGATGATGCTGTGCCTCGTATCGATTTGAATGCGAAACCTTTGTATGATATTAATCAAATTAAAGAAATATTGCCTCACCGACCTCCATTTTTACTTATTGATCGTATTTTACGAATGGATGAAAAGCATGTAGTAGGAATGAAAAATGTGACTATGAATGAGGAATTTTTTCGTGGACACTTTCCTGATAAACCCGTGATGCCTGGTGTGTTATTAATTGAAGCTATGGCACAGGTGGGTGGAATCTATATATTGAGCCGAGTGCCAGATCCTGAAAAATATTTAACTTATTTTTTAAAAATAGATCAAGTTAAATTTCGTCAACAGGTGGTGCCAGGAAATACGGTTGTATTTAAGCTAGTTCCATTGAGTCCGATGCGTCGAGGTTTATGTCACATGAAAGGATGGGCCTACGTGGGAGAACAAGTGGTTATGGAAGCCGAATTATTAGCACAAATTATAAAAAAATAGTTAGTATAGCACTAACGTTATAGAATCATTCACACCGCAGATTTAATGAATACAAAGTGAAAATGATTTAGAATTATTAGAAAATAAAAGATATGAATCAACCCTTAGCGTATGTCCATCCAGAGGCAAAAGTTGCAAAAAATGTAGTGATAGAGCCTTTTGTTACTATCGATAAAAATGTTGAAATAGGAGAGGGCACTTGGATTGGTTCCAATGTGACGATTATGGAAGGCGCGAGAATTGGATGTAATTGCAAAATTTATCCAGGGGCCGTAATTTCTGCCATTCCACAAGATTTAAAATATAGGGGAGAAGAAACCATTACAGTGATTGGCGATAATACAACTATACGTGAATTTGTGACGGTAAATAGAGCCACTCGAGCTAATTGGGAAACAAAAATAGGTAATAATTGTTTAATTATGGCTTATGTGCATGTGGCACATGACTGTGTGGTTGGTAATAATTGTATTTTGGCCAATGGTGTGACCTTGGCTGGACATGTAATTGTTGAAGATTATGTAAATATTGGCGGTTTGGTTGCGGTACAACAATTTGTTCGTATTGGTGCTCATTCAATGACCGCGGGTGGATCTTTGGTAAGAAAAGATGTGCCTCCTTTTGTGAAGTGTGCACGTGAACCTCTTTCGTATGTAGGTATTAATTCTATTGGCTTGAGAAGAAGAGGTTTCTCTTCCGAAAAAATAGCGCATCTTCAAGAAATTTATCGTATTATTTATTTAGAAAAATGGAATGTAACCCAAGCTTTAGATATTATTGAAGCTAAAATTCCTGCAACTATTGAAAGAGATGCAATTCTTTCGTTTATAAGTAAATCGAGTGTGGGTATTTTAAAAGGATATACGGCAAAAGCATAATCTATTACACTTAGATTTTTTCAAAGTTATCTTCCGCTAACCAACCCGTATTTCCATCACTAAGCCTAATTTTATAATAGGAATTAATTTGGTCTTCAAGATCGATTTTACATCCTTCATGGATGATGAATTTTGTTTTACTATCGGCTTCGGGCGCGGTTTTAACAGAGGCATTTACGCGCATGATAATGGCTTGTGGCTTTTCTTGGAAGGAATGATAGATCCACGCAGATCCAAAAGAGAGAAGTCCGAAAAATAAACAGAAAGTTGCGATTTTAAAATAAAGTTTCTTTTTTGAATACGTTTTGGAAACTAAATATTGAGAGGTGAACCAAAGAAATAAACCCCAAAATATAAGAATTCCAATCGTCCATAATGTATAGGGTAAAAGGAAGGCAAAATTTTGCGCCCATCTATACAGAAAAAAATCAGGTAGAATTTCAAATTGATCGACCAGCCGCGCACGCGTTACGTCTAAATTGTGTAAAATATCTTTGTTTTTCGGTGACAGACGTAAAGCTCTTTCGTAATAAAGGATTGATTTGGCATACTGTCCTTGTCGGAAATATGCATTCCCTAAATTTCGATATAATGCTACCGATTGCAAATTGCTTTGCTCAATTTGGCTATATTTCTCAATGGCTTTGGTGTAATTTTTTTGATTGT
>JAVVPL010000111.1:0-4731 GCA_036655775.1 Bacteroidales bacterium
AGCCTGGAATATTGCCACGAGGACAACGAGGTTTACACGACATACATTGTCCGCAATACCATATTGTGTCGCTACGCAATAAAGCTTCCAAGGCTTCTTCATCACGACTTTGGACGATATCACAAATTTGACGTGGATCATATTGATAAAACTCTGCTGCCGCACAAATGGCTGTGCAAACACCACAGTTCATACATGCTTTCAGTGATTCTTCAAAACGAACATCCTTTTGGATGAGCTCAAATAAATTGCCCATTTTAAAAATAATATTAGGGTTAGAGTGCAAATATACGGATTTTATTTGGAATATTCAATTAGGCTATATATCTTTGTTGGCTCATTTGTAAGAGCAATTGTGAATAAAAAAAAGTTTAACTAAAAAAAAATTTATAATGACTAAAAAATCAAATGATAAGGAGATTGCTAAAACAACTCCTAAAACAAATCACAGAACAAAAAGTATTGAATTATTAAATCGTTCCGTAGCGGATGAATTATTGGCAGTGCACCAATATATGTATTTTCATTTTCATTGCGATGATATGAACTACGATTTATTATCTAGTTTATTTAAACGTACGGCTATTCAAGAAATGATGCACGTAGAAACTTTGGCAGATAGAATTTTATTTTTAAAAGGCGAAGTGGAAATGAAGCCTGCTGGCGCAGTTGCTAAAATTCATGATGTAAGTAAAATGCTTGAAAAAGCTATGGAAATGGAAAATGGCAGTGTAATGGATTATAACCAATGGGCGAATGAATGTGGCGTGAATGCGGATGCAGTTACCAAAAAATTGTTTGAAGATTTGGTAATGCAAGAAGAAACCCATTTGAATCAATTTGAAAATGAAGCAGAAAATTTGCAAAACTATGGCGATAAATATTTAGTATTGCAAAGTATGGAACGAAGCAAAGCGGTAGCTAATACGGCCGCTACAACAAACGGAGCTCAATAAAAGGTTTCGGTTTTGAATGGCTTTTGCATGCTATGTATTTATACGGTGTCTGCAAAAATAAGTCTAAACTCTACAAAAAAACGCCCTGCAATGGTATTATCTATTGCAGGGCGTTTTGTAAAAAGGAAGAAAATGGTAAATGCTAATTTTTTTATTTTCAGCTAGTCTAAATTGTAATTTAGCTAATTAGAGGTGTGGTTTTACCAACTTCCGCCAGCACCCCCACCACCAAAACTACCGCCACCAAAACCACCGAAGCCGCCACCGCCACCGCCAGAAAATCCACCGAACGAACCGCCATGACTAGAACGACCGATCATGCCGCCTAAAAGTAAAGCGGAAAAAGGATCTAATCCGCCTCCACGCCCTTTGTTGTTGAAATCGTCGCCTCCTTTGTTTCTACCTGCGGCACCCACAAGGATAATCAATAAAATCACAAAGAATAAAATAGCCATAATGGCTAAAGGAGATACGTTTTTGGCACTTGTCGCATATTCTGAGGATGAATATTCACCAGAAGCAATGGGCTTGATGATATTTACAGCATTGAGGATGCCTTGGTAATAATCGTTTCTACGAAACTGTGGAATCATTTCTTGTTCTATAATTTGCTTACAAATAGCATCGGGAAGTGCGCCTTCCAGACCATAGCCAGGAGCAATAAATACTTCGCCTTTGGTTTGATTTTTGGGTTTGACCAATAGAACTACGCCATTATTGTATTTTTTATTGCCTACGCCCCAGTTTTCGCCTATTTCATACGCAAATTGTGCTGCATCATAGCCTTGTAAGTCGGGCACGGTCACTAAGGTAATTTGATTGGATGAGCTATCTGCAAAAGCAAGCAAGATATCTTCGAGATAGGCATTTTGTTCAGGACTTAGAATTTGAGCCATATCATTGACCAAACGGGGAGGTTGTGGACGAGTTGGAATTTGAGAAAAGACGCTCAAACTGAAAAAACTAAGGAGTAAAAAACAACTTAATTTTAATGTGTTTTTATGTTGCATTGGTGTTTTATTTTTTTCCAAATGAAATAGTATCGGAAAGTTCGTTTATATCCCCACTTTGATATGGAAAGTGTTTTTTTAAAAGAAGACCTACCGATTCGCATGCGTTGGCAATACCTTCGGTATATTGACCTTGCGTAAAAGAGGCCAACATTTGGGTTTTGGTTTCTTCCCAAAAATTGTCGGGAACTAGTGCATTGATGCCTGAGTCTCCAATGATGGCAAACTTTTTGGACTCTATGGCCACATAGATTAGAACGCCATTGCGAAGAGCTGTTTTGTGCATCTTTAGCTTTTTGAAAAGCCATGCGGCTTCATCTAAGGCATCTCCTTTACAAATATTATCAATATGAACTCGAATTTCTCCCGAGGTGTTCAACTCGGCAGCCTGAATAGCACCGACCATTTGATCTTCTTGTGCTGGGCTGAAATACTTTGCGGCAACCATACCTATTTAGCAAAATCAAATTCTACTTCAGGTGCATTTTCGGCCCCTTCTTTAGCTTGAAAATATCCTTTTTTCTCAAATCCAAATAAGTTTGCTAATAGATTACGTGGAAAACGACGAATGAGTGTATTATAAACTTTCACGGTTTCATTAAATTTGTTTCTTTCTACAGTGATCCGATTTTCGGTGCCTTCTAATTGTGCTTGTAAGTTCATGAAATTTTGATTGGCTTTGAGTTCGGGATAGCGTTCGACACTAACTAATAAACGACTAATAGCAGAACTTAAACCGTCTTGTGCTTTTTGAAAAGAAGCAAGTTTTTCAGGACTTAGATTGGTGGGATCAATTTTGACGGCAGTAGCTGCAGCACGAGCTTCGACTACGGCTGTAAGCGTGCTTTTTTCAAAATCGGCTGCTCCTTTGACTGTGTTGACTAAGTTGGGAATAAGATCTGCCCGACGTTGATACACATTTTCTACTTGTGCCCAGGCATTGGTAACTCCTTCATCGGTGGTAACCATGGTATTGTACATTCGTGTTAACCCTAGACCACAGAGTAAAACTGTTCCTACAATAACTAGAGTAATAATAAGCGTTTTTGAGAATTTCATTTTTTTCATTTTTAGTTTTTAATTTAGGATGATTTATATCATTTAATATGCCAAAGTTTAGAACTGTCAAAAAGTCATTCTATTTGACTTTGGCACAAAAAATGCGTAGCAATCTGCCTACAAATGTATTTAAATTTTTTATAAATAAATAGTAAAAATATATAATAATTATGGCAACAGGTAAAATAGGCGTTTCTACGCAGGATTTATTTCCTATTATCAAGAAATTTTTGTATTCAGATCATGAGATTTTTCTTCGTGAGATTGTTTCTAACGCAGTGGATGCTACGCAAAAATTAAAAACTTTGGCCGCAAGCGGTGAGTTTAAAGGAAGCATGGAAAATTTACGCGTAAGTGTAAAACCCGACAAAAAGGCAGGTACTTTGACGGTTTCTGATAATGGGATTGGAATGACACCCGAAGAGGTTAAAAAGTATATTAATCAAATTGCATTTTCGGGTGCAGAAGAGTTTTTGGAAAAATATAAGGACAATGCACAAGCAATCATTGGGCATTTTGGTTTGGGTTTCTATTCGGCATTTATGGTTAGTGATAAGGTGGAAATTGTGACTAAATCATATAAAGAGGATAGCCAAGCGGTGAAGTGGTCGTGCAAAGGAGATACTGAATATACAATGAAAAATGCGGAAAGAGAGGAACATGGAACGGACATTATCATGTATATTAGCAAAGAAGAGGAAGAGTTTTTAACGGAAGAAAAAATAAAAAGTTTATTAAGTAAATATTGTAAATTCCTTCCTGTGGAAATTGTGTGTGGAAAAGAACAAGAGTGGAAAGATGGCGCATATCATGATACCGATAAAGATTTTATTGTCAACGACACGCAACCTGCATGGACTCGTAAACCTGCCGATTTAAAAGAAGAGGATTACGAAAAATTTTACAAAACTTTGTATCCAACGGCTGCCGATCCTTTATTTCATATTCACCTCAATGTGGATTATCCTTTCAATTTGACGGGGATTCTTTATTTTCCTAAAATTAGTCAAAAATTGGAAATTCAACGAAATAAAATTCAATTGTATTGCAATCAAGTTTTTGTTACCGATACTGTAGAGGGAATTGTGCCCGACTATTTGACTTTATTACATGGAGTGATTGATTCTCCCGACATTCCATTGAATGTATCGCGTTCGTATTTGCAAAGTGATAGGAATGTAAAGAAAATTTCAAATCATATTACTAAAAAAGTGGCAGATAGCTTGGCTGATATTTTCAAAAATGAGCGAAGTGATTATGAGAAAAAATGGGATGATTTGCGTATATTTATACAATATGGCATGTTGTCGGATGAAAAGTTTTCAGAACGTGCTTTGCCTATCTTCTTATATAAAAATACGGAAGGTAAATATTATACTTTAGAGGAATATCAAACGGCCATTAAGGATAATCAAACCGATAAGGATGGCAAATTGGTGTTTTTATATGCTTCCAATAAAGAAGATCAATATACGTATATTCAAAATGCAAAAGAGAAAGGATATGATGTATTGTTGATGGATGGCTATTTGGATACTCCTTTTGTGAATTTCTTGGAACAAAAAAATCCCGACAATCGGTATGTACGGGTGGATGCTGATGTGGTGGAAAAATTAATACCTAAGGCACAGGCCAAAGAAAGTCATTTAGAGGCTGCTGAAAAAGAAGATTTGAATGCTATTTTTAAAGCGCAACTTCCCAAAGAA
>JAVVPL010000112.1:0-4669 GCA_036655775.1 Bacteroidales bacterium
CATCGAATACAAATTGAGCTTCCATACCCGTATATTTATTTAAAGCTTTGATCATTCGACTCAATTCTCTAAACATCAATATAAAGCCCAAAATATCATTTTCTTTAGTTTTGATAGGAATGGCATTAAATAAAAAGCGATCTTTTAATCCACTAATACTAAATTGCCCCTCTACATCATCAAAAGACATTTGTTCGATAATCGTTTTTTTTGCTTTTGACCAATCGGGATATAGTTCTTTGATTGGTTTTTCAAGTAGATGCAAGCGTCGAATATTTATTTTCCGACAAGCCGTATCGTTGACCCAATGAATCGTATCATTCATATCAATAGCAAACACACCGTATGATAAACTATTCATCATGGCAAAAGCATACATATTTGAATCAAAAAGTTGCTTTTGCACTTCCGTATTTTCAATGGTATTTTCAATCGATTTAGCAATGGCTGAAACCAGAGCTAAAGCATGTAAATGCCCATTTTCCACATTTCCTATCGCACATACACAAGCTTCGACATGCCCACTTATCAAAATCGGACTTGCTGAAGCACTCCACGTATGAAACATTTTAAAATAATGTTCTTCGGCTCGTACTTGTATAGGCATACAATAGCGTAAAGCTAATGAAACGGCATTGGTTCCCGCACTAAGTTCATTCAAAAACACTCCTTGTTGAATTCCTTTTTTAGCCACCTCCTTCAAGGCTTTATCTTGACCAAACAATTGTAAAATACAAGCCTCTTTATCGCAAAGTAAAAGAATAAACTCTTCATTTCCAATTAAATTAGCCATATCCATAAGTATGGGAGAGGCTATTTCGGTGAAATCTTTATAGTGTTCAAGTAAATCCTTCAGTGGTTTTTCATCCACAAACAATTTGGGGCGTTGACGTCCTTTTTCTAAACTATACGCCTCACACCTTTGATGTGATTCAGCAATATATGAAACTCGATCTTGTTTTTGTTTAGACATTCTCGCCTCAATTGTATATAAGATTACTTAGTGGCCTCTTTTGCCACTTTTTCGCCATGTTTTCCTTTTTCTTCGTAATCTTTGTTCACAAAATTTTGGATTTGACGAGCGGCAGTTTTTGGATTTGCCAATACATTACAACCGTTTACACATCCGCCTTTACACATCATCATTTCTAATAAATTGGGCTGATCGGCACCACCACAAGTTTTATTTATGGTTTTCAAACTCTTAATAACTGCTTTATCAATGCCATCCACTAAAGTGGCACGAATATTTTCAGGATGTTGGGCAAATAATTTTACCGATTCGGCCACCCCGCCCGAAAAAGCAAAAGCACGTCCACTACTATGAATAGTGGAATCTAAAGCCACCCCTTCGCATTTGAGAACATCAATATTGGCGGCAATAAACATCGCTCCCAATTCTTCATAAGAAATTACATAATCTACATTTCCATCCACAAAAGCTTCTTGACGTTTAGCAACGCAAGGGGCAATAAAAACGGTAATACAATCTGGATTTTCTTTTTTCACCAATTCCGCTGTATAAGACATAGGCGTACGCGTTTCGGAAACATAAGGTTCCAAATCGGTAAGATGTTTATGAACCAAAGAAGTATATGAATAACAACAGGAGGTAGTCATAAATGGATCTCCTTTTTCCATGCGCTCTTCAAATTCGGCTGCTTCATTTTGTGTCGTAATATTGGCCCCTTTGGCCACTTCTACAACTTGAGAAAAACCTAAACGACCAATGGCATCCGCTATTTTTTCCAAAGGTGCAGGAAATTGGCCTTGTAAACCAGGCGCAAACATAGCTATCACTTTTTTACCTGTATGAATAGCCTCATATAACTTTACTAAATATGATTTTTCCATCACTGCACCGTAAGGACAAGCTTGTTTACAACGACCGCAATAGATACATTTTTCCTCATCAATATGTTCAACGCCATGTTCATCTTTTGAAATGGCACCTACAGGACAAGCTTCCTCACAAGGAACAGCTTGATAAATAATGGCATTAAAAGGACAAGCTTGCATACACATTCCACAGTTTACGCATTTTGCAGGATCTATCTCCGCTTGTTTATTAATAGTGATGGCTTGTTTATTACAAGCAAAAGTACAAGGATGACCAATACAAGCACGGCACAAATTACTTACTACATAATTATTTTTCACGCAAGAGCTGCAAGCTTCATCGACCACAGTCAACATTATAGGAGTAAACTCCGTACGATCCTCACTCATTTGGACATAGTCGGAAAGAGGTGTCAACTCATCTTTTTCATCTCGTACATCAAAACCTAACATAGCCATCAAACGATATTTGATCACCGCTCTATCCTTATGGATACAGCACCTTGATATCTCTTCGCTATATTTGGGTCGCATTACCAAAGGCACGCGATTAATATCCTGTTTTAATTTTCCTTCGTGAAGCAGTTTACACATTCTCGCCAATAAATCGCGCCGAATGAGCATTGCATTACTATAAGCCATACCTTGAATTTTTTTGACATTTTTGAATTAAAAAACATTTCTAATTAAAAATTTAAAACGTTACTTGACAAAAATGCTAATTTTATATAATTTTTTTTATCGTTTACTTTTATTTACCCCTATTTGTCTAAGCCGATCAGGGTTTCCCTTTTTAACTTTATTTACTAGCCCTAAAGGAGGTACAAATAAATTCACAAGCGGCATAAGACCTCTTTTACGTATCCCATGCCGCTTACAAATGTGCAAATTAAAACCGTCTGTTCGCTGCTTAGGATAGCGTACGCTTTGGTTTTATTGCTATTTATCTCAATTGCGTAAGAGCATCTTCAATTTTTGCAATCAATATAGGAACCGTTACTTCTGGAATAATTTCACCATTAAGGCGAACAAAAGGAGCCCGACCACAAGCAGGATTTAAACAGGTATCCAAACAAGTAGTTCCCTTAAACGTAATATGGGCTTTTTGTTCTGGTGTAAATTGCTCTTGAACCATCATAAGTTCCGAAGCGCCCATTACATAACAAGAAGTGCCTACACAAATTTCCACTAATATTTTTTCCATTTTTTTTATTCTTTTTAGAAAATTCTTTACAAATATACGATATTTTTTTTTATTATACAAATAGATGTGTCATATTTAATGACACATCCATTTTTTTATTTCTATTTATAACATTTAATGTACAATTCCTTCATTTCTGCTATCGAAGGATAGCGAGGATTTGCCCCTGTACACTGATCATCAAAGGCAAGCTCAGCCAAAGCATCCACTCTGCTCATAAATAGTTTTTCATCTACCCCTGCATCTTTAATACATTTAGGAATACCAATGGTTTCCTTCAATTGTTCAATAGCAGCAATTAAAGCCTCTACTTTATCCTCATCGGTTTTACCTTTAAGGCCTAAGTAGCTAGCCATACGTGCATAACGTTCGATAGCTTCTGGATATTTATACTGAGGGAAGGTAGCTTGTTTGCGGGGCGCTCTCGTAGCATTGAAACGAATTACTTCACAAAGCATTAGGGCATTGGCCAAACCATGTGCGATTCCAAATTCAGATCCTAATTTATGTGCCAATGAATGGCAAATTCCTAAAAATGCATTGGCAAAAGCAATACCTGCAAGATTGGCTGCATAGTGAATTTTTTCTTTAGCTTCTTGATCTTTATCACCTTGAGCCACAGAAGTAGGTAAATATTGGAATACTAAACGAGCGGCTTCCAAAGCATAAGGCGTAGTGTATTCGGTAGCCAATACGGATACCAAAGCCTCTAACGCATGACTCAAAGCATCAATTCCCGACCATGCGGCCAATTTGGAGGGCATACTCATTACGAGTTCGGGATCGACAATAGCCATATTAGGGGTAAGCGAATAATCTGCAATAGGATATTTAATACCTGTTTTTTCATCGGTTACTACCGCAAAAGGAGTTACTTCTGAACCTGTACCCGAAGTGGTAGGAATGGCCACCATCATGGCTTTTTTACCTAATATAGGGAACGTATAAATACGTTTGCGAATATCCATAAATCGCAAGGCTAAACCTTCAAATTCAGATTCGGGATGTTCGTACATCATCCACATAATTTTAGCTGCATCCATAGCCGATCCGCCACCTAAAGCAATAATCACATCGGGTTTATACGAATTCAAAACTTCCACACCGCGTTTGCAAGTAGCTAAGGTTGGATCTGGCTCTACATCATAAAATACCGAAGATTCAATATTCATTTTTTGCAAAGGTTCAATAATTTTGTCGGCATAACCCAAATTATATAAAGGTTTGTCGGTCACAATTAAAGCCCGTTTTTTACCATTTAAATCGTTTAACGCTAAAGATAAACAACCATATTTAAAATAAATTTTTGGTGGAACTTGAAGCCATAGCATATTTTCTCTCCTTTCGGCATTGGTTTTTATATTTAATAAATGTTTTACTCCTACGTTTTCACTTACGGAGTTTCCACCCCAAGAACCACAACCTAGAGTTAAAGAAGGGGCCAATCTAAAGTTATATAAATCCCCAATAGCACCTTGAGAAGAGGGCATATTAATTAACAAACGCCCCGTTTTAAGTAAAGAGGAAAAACTTTCTATTCTATCCGTATTTTTAGGATCGGTATAAAGTACAGAGGTATGTCCAATACCTCCAAATTGAACTAAACGAATTGCTTTTAATTCGGCT
>JAVVPL010000113.1:0-4624 GCA_036655775.1 Bacteroidales bacterium
ATATTTTTAGGTCCCGCACACCCCTATCGAGGAGGAATTGCTTCATTTAATGAAATTCTAGCACGTACGTTTCAGAAAAAAAACTGCAAAGTAAAAATGTTTAATTTTACACTTCAATACCCTTCCTTTCTCTTTCCTGGAAAAACCCAATATACCGATTCCCCTGCCCCAAGCGATTTGAATATTTGCCGTTGTGTCAACTCTATCAACCCCTTTAACTGGATCAAAATTGGCTATAAAATATATAAAGAAAAACCCGATGTACTACTAGTCCGTTATTGGTTGTCGTATTTAGCTCCTTGCCTAGGTACAATTTCCTTTTTAGCTCGTCTAAATAAGCACACCAAAGTGCTAGTTCTTGCCGATAATATCATTCCTCATGAAAAGCATTTTTTTGATACTTTTTTGACCCATTATTTTGTAGCATCCACCGATGGATTTATCTATATGTCCGAACAAGTAAAATTAGATTTAGATCAATTTACTAAAACCAAACCCGCCTTATTTTCACCTCATCCGATTTACGATAATTATGGTACTGGCGTAGATAAGCACACAGCCTGTCAAGCTTTGGGGCTCGATCCTCAGTTTGAGTATCTCCTCTTTTTTGGTTTTGTACGTGATTACAAAGGGCTAGACCTTTTTCTTGAGGCTTTTGCACTTTTAAAAGCCAAGCAATTAACACACAAAAAAAAAAAAAAAAAAATTATAGTTGCTGGGGAATATTATAATGACAAAAACAAATATCTTATACAAATCCAGCACCTAGGCCTCGAAGAGGACGTAATTTTACTGGATTATTTTATTCCCGATACGGATGTAAAATTTGTATTCTCAGCTGCGGATATTGTGGTTCAACCTTACAAAAGTGCCACACAAAGTGGAGTTACCCAAATTGCATACAATTTCAACACCCCTATGCTAGTGACCCAAGTGGGTGGCTTAGCCGAAATTGTACCTCATGATAAAGTAGGCTATGTCACCGAAATTCAGCCCCAAGCTATTGCTGATGCCCTAGAAAATTTTTACACCTTCCAACGCAAAGACGAATTTACCAATGCAATCAAAAAGGAAAAACAACGTTTTAGCTGGGATAGTTTGGCCTCTCAATTTGAACAATTATACGAAATAACAAAATAAATAAAACAGTTCGTTTAAAAAAAATTACTTGTATTCCGTATTTGAATACAGTAAATAAAATTTTACATTATTTTTTTTAGAAGGTAGCTTTTTTTGTTTGCATTTTTCCTTCATTAATCTTACTTTTGTAGGTGCGTGCGCGCACAAACCAATTTACAAATTTATTAACCCCAAATAGCGGTAGAAATCAATTAAACGAATATCTGTAATTATGGTATAGATAAAAAAAACCACACGAACATACATGTAACCAATACAAATCATGTATGCCGTGTGGTCTGCATTTTGCAATGCAAAGACTCCAGGGCTGAACCTAAGAATCTATATTATTTTTGTTTTTATTCTTAAAATCGGTGCTTGCACCTTCTAAGAAAGTATGTGACAAAATTATACAAAAAAAACTACATCACAAAATTTTTGTATGAAAAACAAGTACTTTTTTGCTATTTTTTACGATTTTGTTTTATGACTGAAAACGAACGTTTCATTCTTATCCTTGAAACACTAAAAAAACTTGGTTTATTACGAACCGACAAAGAATTTGCCGACAATTTGCATATCAAGAAAACAAGCCTTAGTGATATTCGATACAATCGAAAATGTGTTTCTATTGATATTTTACGGAATTGTAAAAAAACATACCCCATTATCAATCTTAATTGGATTATTATGGGTGAAGGTAAAATGTTTACGGCCGATTATTTAAATGAAAAAGATGGGGAATACAACGTACTAAACTCCGAAAAAGAATGTACCTACTGTAAAGAAAAAGATAAGCGCCTAGTTGCACAAGAAAAATTGATCCAGCGTTTAGAGCAACTACTAAAAGCCTAAAAATTTTCGTCCCCAATCTAGCATACGATTTACCATTCCATTGAGTTCATCCGAAATTTTGAATTTATAAATAATAATAAATGCAATACTTGTCAAAACTGCACTACGACAAATACCATCTAAAATAGGATTTTTTAAATCCATCCAAAAATAATTAATAAGCAATAAAACCATACTAACACCTACCACTTTTGCAATATTCCAAGAAAAAGGATGCACTTTCAATTTGAGCGACACAAACAACAGCATTCCATAATCATGTATAAATAAAGCCGCGAAACTCGCCACAGCAGCTCCTGTCATTCCCCAGATAGGAATAAGCCAATTATTGGCAAATACAGTCAAAATTGATAAGCCTAACACAAATACCAAATAATATCGATAATACTTCGACACCATTAATAAAATTGAACTAAAACTCACTAATTGATTACAAGTTTTTGATAAAGCAATAAAAAACACTACCCATATCCCAGCATCATACACATCGCCATTGGGCATAATAGCAAAAATATTATGAATATTAGCCCATAATAAAACAAAAAGCATAGAGCCTATCAAGAATTGATTCAACGACACTCTTTTAAAATATCTATCTACGGTAAGCAAATCGCCATTTTTATAAGCATCGGAAACTATGGGTTGAGCGATGGCCGATACCGAACGTGCAGGAATCTCTATAATAGCTGACATAAAAAAAGCAATACTATAAATTCCCGTTGCTGTCAAACCCACCTGCGAACTCAACATAAAAACATCTATTTTACTAACTACCAAACTTCCTAAAGAGGCAAATACAAAAAATAAGGTATAACTTCCTATTTGTCTACGTAAAGGCGGATCCACATATTTAAAATTGTGTTTTAAGGATATGGAACCAATTCTTGCTACATAAAATAAGTTCACCAATGCCGCAATGCCATAAATAATAACGTAAGCCATAATAAAGCCCGTTAAATTTATGATTTGTAGATAATATAGCAAAATAGCCAATATCAGCAACACACGCACCAATACTTCTCTCACAAATTTAGGGACCACAATACGCATCAAAACATTGGAATAAGTTTCAAATACCCCTTGATAAATCATAAAAAACGCCAAGGGGAGTATATAATAATAATATTCCACAAATAAGGCCGAATTTTTTGCAAAATAAGCTGAAATAGGATATTTCAACAAAATATACAATGTAAAGAACACCAATATCCCTAACACGGGTAAAGCCACCATATAAAAGAAAAAACCATTGTGACGGACATCCCCCTGCGTACTTTTAAAGTAAGGGAAAAATTTGATACCCGAATTAGGGGTGCCTATTTGTGCAAAAACCGCCAACAGCATTGCCGTTTCTACCAATATCCGTGTCAAACCAATTTCTTCCGCCGACAAACATTTCGTAGAAATAAACATCGTAGTCAAAAATCCGATAAAAGCACCGAAATAATTGACCACGGTACCTTTAATACTTTGGCGAATTACAATTCCCATTTTTATTTAGCCATTTTGGCAAACTCTTGATAGAAATAAGGAATCGTTTCTATGCCCTTATAAAAATTATATAATTGATAACTTTCGTTAGGCGAATGAATGGCATCGGCTTCCAATCCAAAGCCCATCAATATTGATTTAATACCCAATACGCGTTCAAAAGCAGCCACAATAGGAATACTTCCCCCACTACGTGTGGGAATGGGCGTTTTACCAAAAACTTTTTCGTAGGCTTTTTCGGCCGCTTTATACGCAGGCATATCCATAGGCGATACGTACGCTTGTCCTCCATGCAAAATAGTCACATCTACCTTCACAGAACTGGGGGCTATTGCTTTCAAATGTTTGCTAATCAACTCACCTATTTTTTCCCAATTTTGATTAGGCACTAAACGCATTGAAATTTTCGCCGTAGCTTCAGAAGGAAGTACCGTTTTGGCTCCTTCGCCAGTATAGCCCGACCAAATTCCATTAATATCCAAGGAGGGACGAATTCCCGTTCGTTCAATAGTAGAGAAACCTTCTTCTCCTTGTACGCTTTGGATATCCAAAGCTTTTTGATACTCAGTGAGACAAAAAGGAGCTTTTGCCATCGCCACTCGTTCTTCGGCACTAATATCCAAAACCTCATCATAAAATCCAGGAATTGTAATATGCCCTTTTTCATCAATTAAACTTGCAATCATTTGGGTCAATACATTGGCTGGATTCGCCACAGCTCCACCAAAAATACCTGAATGTAAATCCTTATTAGGTCCCGTCACTTTGACTTCCACATAAGTCAACCCTCTTAATCCAACCGTAATAGAAGGCGTATCTTGTGCAATCATACTCGTATCCGAAACTAAAATAATATCCGCCTTCAACATTTCTTTATGCTCCACACACCAAGCTTCCAAACTAGGAGAGCCAATTTCTTCTTCCCCTTCTATCATAAATTTGACGTTACAAGGAAGTTTGCCTTCTTTTACCATAAATTCAAAGGCTTTGGCATGCATAAAAGATTGCCCTTTATCATCATTGGCTCCTCTTGCATAGATTTTACCATCTTTAATTTCAGGTTCAAAGGGGGCGGTTTTCCATAATTCGATAGGATCCACAGGCATTACATCATAATGGCCATATACCAAAACCGTAGGGGCTTTAGGATCAATTATTT
>JAVVPL010000114.1:0-1230 GCA_036655775.1 Bacteroidales bacterium
GCTATGACAAAAATAGACATGGTATTTTCGAGCAAATTGTTGGGAAGTGCCCACAAAACCAAAGGGAAACAGAACCACAATAAAAGGGGAATCCATGCCGTAGCTATTTGTTTACCTAATGTTTTCCATATTCCTATCATCAAAAAACCAGTTATCAAAAAAGTAGTTACGGAATAGAGTTTATCGAAGTATAGGTTGTTTCCAAAACAGTTGTGAAACAGAGCTTGCAAACCAAAAGCCAAGGGTGGATGTCCATAAAATTGAGAAAACAAGGTTTCACTCATTTTAAGAGACCAGAATGAACCGATTCCCTGAGCTAAATTATGACTAATAGCAGCACCAATCCATCAAAAAACATGCCTTCTGCCAATAAATATGGACGAATGGCAAACAACAATAAAGCGATAGTAAACATGATAAAGGATCGATTGTGGCGCATTTTTATTTGTAATAATAAGAAAAAATATTAATTTATTAGTAACCATTTCATTATTCTAAATAATACAGACAAAAACACATCTTTTTGATTTAAAGATACCTTTATTGTTGTTTCAAAAATATCGGTATTGATTTGTTAAATTCAATACTCATTTAGATTTGTAATAACAACTGTATAAAATAGAGCAATGTATTTTCGACACAAACAAAAGTCCATAAGCTACTTTGCACAGTTTTAAATTCCATCTAATTATCAATAATAGAGGGAAAATTTTCATTTCATGATTACTTGGGGTAATGTAGCTAATTGTTGAAAATCAAACAAACGCCATATAGAAGTAAATAATTCATTACTAATAATTTAGAATAACTATAATTTATAGATGGAATATATTTAATACCGAAATAAAGTGAAAAACACATAAATAAAGTTTTAAGAAAATCATTGAGAAAACGCATGTCATTGAACTGGTACAAGATAAATTAATAATTTGGACCTATTCACGTAAATAAAAAGGCTACCTAAAAGATGAGGTCTCTTAGGTAGCCTTATTAAATTTACTGTATATTATTTTTCAATTCTAATTCGAGCATCCACAGCGGTAAGCCCTTTGGGTGTTCCTAACAATGGATTTAAATCCATTTCGGCAATTTCAGGAGCAGCCATTACCAAAGCAGAAACTCTGGCTACCGTTTCTGCAAATTTATCTTCGTTAACGGGATCCTGTCCTCGCACTCCTTTGATAATTTTATATCCGCGTAAACCCTTAATCAACGATTTGGCTTCTTCCT
>JAVVPL010000114.1:1240-4526 GCA_036655775.1 Bacteroidales bacterium
CATCACTTCCACAAAAATTCCGCCCAACCCAAATAACACCTGATGTCCAAATTTTTCTTCACGGGAAGCTCCTATAAAGACTTCCGTGCCAAATAACATCGGATACATTTCCACTGCATAGGTTTCGGGAATTTTAATCAATCTATTAAACTCACGAATTACGGTCTCCTCCTCTTTCACATTTAATACCACACCACCCACATCCGATTTATGTACAGGACCTACTACTTTCATCACCAAAGGATAACCAGCTTTACGAGCAAATTCAACCGCATCAGCTTCTTGATCTACTTCTACTTCCATTTTACGTCCGATACCCGCGGCATCCAATAAACGGCGAATATCTTCTAAACCTAAATAACCATTTTCACAATTATCCACCACCTCGCGAATAGCAACCAAATCAATTTGAGGCATTTCCGGGTTAATAGGTTGCGGTTTCGGGGTATTAACCACCTTTGCTAAGGCATTTCCAAAAACACATTCTTCGGGAAAGTTGATACGATGTTTATTCTGAATAAAATCGGCAATTTCGTCTTTTACATTCACAATAGAAGGCAATATTGGGAAAATAGGTTTTTTACAACTTTTCATCTTCTGGTCAAGCACTTCATAAACTTCCCAATTGGGGAACAAACCGGGTGATCCGAAGATCACAGCCATGGCATCAATATGATCAAATTTATTTTCACAATAATCAATAATAGTTCCCAATTGTTCGGCCGTACCAGTGGCTAAAAAATCGATTGGATTTCCAACTGCTGAACCAGCAAATAACTTTGTTAACAATTCTTCTGCAGCTGGACCTTCAATATGAGGAACTTCCAAGCCATTGTTCGACAAAGCATCTGTAAGCATCACAGCAGGGCCTCCTGCATGGGTAATAATGGCGATATTTTTACCTTTTACTTCAGGGTGCATGAAAATAGAACAAACTGTCGTAAGTTCTTCACGATTTTGGCAGCGTACAATGCCAGCTTTACGGAAAAGGGCATCCACCGCTACATCAGAAGTGGCCAACGCTCCGGTATGAGAAGAAGCAGCACGGCTTCCGGCAGCAGACCCACCCGATTTAATAGCTGCAATTCTACATCCTTTATTGATCAACGAAGTAGCATGTTTTAACAATTTTCTGGGTGCACGTACATTCTCCATGTATAACATAATAACATGCGAACTGGTTTCAGGGTTAAAAGTGTCGTCTAAGTGCTCCAACACATCTTCAATACCCATTTGAGCAGAGTTACCCACTGCCCACACGCTGTTAAACGACAAACCGTTGGTCATTCCATATTCTTTGATAAATACGGCTGTTGCACCCGATCCCGTAATAAAATCAACTCCCTTGGAGTTCAGCGGCGGAATAGGGGCATCAAAAGCACCACAATAATGAGTATTAAGAAAACCTGTACAATTGGGCCCTATTAAACTACCATTTACGCTATTAACAACATCCACAATACGCTTTTCAAGCATAGCTCCCTCTTCATTTTCTTCCGAAAAGCCGGCAGAAAGGATGATAAAACCACCCGTCGCTTTTTCTTTAGCCAAAATTTCTACTGTAGCTGGACAATATTTAGCGGCAATCGCTAAAATAGCGCAATCCACTTGGGGCAAATCTTCTACTTTTTTATAGCATTTTATTCCCTGAATTTCATTTTCTTTGGGATTCACTACATACACCGTTCCCTTAAAACTGCTATTCAATAAATTTTTCAATACTTTGCCACCCGGTTTTTGCACATCATTTGATGCTCCTACTACCACAATACTCTTAGGAGCTAATAATTTAGGATTAATCATAATTAATTATCTATTATATTTTTGAATTACTAATTTTTCATCGATAAATACCTATATTTCAACAGCATAATCTATTAAACGAAGAGATGCAAAAATACGAAATATTTTGTTCAAAACAATCGCGCACCCTATAAATAAAGTGTTACCATTCTCCATTTTTTCGTATTTTTGTTATCTTTTAAAAATCAACATAAAAAGTCACAAAAAGCAAAATATACTACCATAATTACGCAGCATACTTGTATTTCCATATTCATATCAAAAATGATGAGTATTTGGTAAATCTCTTTCATAAACAGATTATGAATGTTCTCCACACTTTCACATCCATGCTGCAAAATAATTATATAAAAAAATAAAATAAAAATAGTTACACAACTTCAACAAAGTTTTACCGGATCCCGATGATCAAAAATAAAAGAGTACTTTATAAAACAGAATCACTATTTATTGATTTAAAAAAATGCAAATGAGAAAATTTTTTAAAGAGTTTAAAGAGTTTGCCATGCGTGGCAATGTAATGGACATGGCCGTAGGAATTATCCTCGGGGGAGCTTTTGGTAAGATTGTAACCTCTTTGGTCAGTGATATTGTAATGCCAGCTGTGGGGATTCTCATCGGAGGGGTTAATTTTACCGACCTCAAAATCATATTAAAATCGGCCTATCTGGATACCACCGGGAAAGAGATTCCCGCTGTTACCATTAACTATGGCAATTTTATTGAAATATTGATTGATTTTGTCATTGTAGCTTTTGCCATTTTTATTGCCATCAGAGCGATTAACAATCTTTCTTTTCTCAGAAAACATGAAGAAACACCTACTCCTGCTTCAGAGCCACAAGTAACAAAAGAAGAACAATTACTTACGGAAATAAGAGATTTGCTAAAGAACAAATAAGTTCTCATTGCACAACAAAAAAGGACTGAAAAATCAGTCCTTTTTTTATCAATAAGCCATTGCTTTAACCTTATTCTTTCACTTCTTCTATTGGAGTTTCAGCAGGAGTGGCTTCTTCAACTACAACAGGAGCAATTTCTTCAGCTTTGGTAGCGGCTTTTTTGCTACGTCTGGTTTTAACTGCTTTCTTTTTAGTTTCACCTGTAGTGTAAGTTTCATTATAATCAACGAACTCAATAATACACATTTCAGCATTATCTCCTTGACGGAAACCGGTTTTTAAAATACGGGTATATCCACCAGGACGATCTGCCACTTTGAGAGAGATTTCTCTAAAAAGTTCTGTAACAGCTTGTTTGTTTTGAAGGTAAGAAAATACCATACGTCTTGAGTGGGTAGTATCATTTTTACTACGTGTTACAAGAGGTTCAACGTATTTTCTTAATTCTTTGGCCTTTGCCAAAGTAGTAGAGATTCTTTTATGCATAATTAAAGAAGCAGCCATGTTGGACAACATTGCAGCTCTATGCGAACTGGTTCTACCTAAATGATTTATTCTTTTCGCGTGTCTCATTTTCTTAA
>JAVVPL010000115.1:0-4465 GCA_036655775.1 Bacteroidales bacterium
CTTACTTTTTTTAATATTGTATAGTGTTGTAAATCAATATTACATTGTTGTTTTTGCAAAATTTTGCAGGAAATAAACATAAAAATTTTGTATTTATAAAAAAAAAGACTAATTTTGCAGTCCAAATTTGAACCAACGCTCATTTGGAAAAATATAAAAAATACAATGGTCCGTTCGTCTAGTTGGCCCAGGACGTTAGGTTTTCATCCTAGAAATCAGGGGTTCGAATCCCCTACGGACTACCATAATTAATGAATTACAAACATGGCAAATCACAAATCATCCATTAAAAGGATTAGAGCAAACGAAAAGAAAAGAATCCGTAACCGTTATTACGCAAAAACAATGCGTTCTGCATTAAAAGATTTTCGTGCACTTTCAGAAAAGGAAGAAGCACAAAAAAGTCTTTCCAAGATGCTTTCAATGATTGACAAATTGGCTAAAACAAATGTTATTCATAAAAATAAAGCGTCTAATTTGAAATCAAAATTGATGCGCAAAGTAAATGTAATGTAAATAAAGGAAATCCTATTTGCAATATAATATAAATTAAAAAGAGCTCCTGTTGAAGGAGCTTTTTTTTTGTCAAAAAAAAAGTAAAATGGAAATTATATCCCATTGTTCAATTATAGCTAAAGAGTGTCAAATTAGTTTAAAACAAGTTGAAAAAACTGTAGAACTTTTGAATGAAGGAGCTACAATCCCGTTTTTGGCTCGTTATAGAAAAGAACAAACAGGAAGTTTGGATGAAGTAGTGTTGCTGCAAATACGAGATCGTTATGTGCAGTTGGACGAATTGGACAAACGTAGAGCTGCAATCTTAGCCAGTTTGATAGAACAAGGTAAACTGAGTGAAGATTTGAAAAACAAATTGGCATTGGCTCAAAATAAAACGGAATTGGAAGATTTGTATTTGCCATATAAACCTAAGCGTAAAACTAGAGGGAGTATGGCTATAGCCAAAGGCTTAGAACCATTGGCCAAACAATTGATGCAACAAAATACAGTAGAACTTGAGGCCTTGGCTCAAAGGTATGTTGACAAACAAAAAGAACTCGAAACTATAGACGATGTTTTGGCAGGGGCAAGGGATATTATAGCAGAATGGATTAGTGAAAGTGCCGCTGCACGTGCTCGATTACGTAATTTATATGGACGTACGGCTCAGTTGAGCGCAAAAAAAGTAAAACCCGCTAAACCCAAAGAACAAAGCAAAGAGATTAATTTAGGAGAGCGAAGTGGTATCAAGGAAGAGGATGCACAAAAATATAAGAATTATTTTGAATGGTCGGAGTGTTTGTTAAAAGCGCCTTCACATCGATTGTTGGCCATGTTTAGAGGGGAAACTGAAGGTTTTTTAAAATTGAAAATCGAAGTACAAGAGGAAGAGGCAATTGCTATTTTGAAATCTTTATTTGTAAAAGGAACGAATGCAAGTTCTGCACAAGTACAACTTGCGCTCACGGATGCTTACAAGCGTTTGTTGAGTGCAGCCATGGAGACGGAAATGCGCAATTTAGCCAAAGAAAGAGCCGATAAGGCTGCGATTATAGTTTTTGCAGAGAATTTACGCCAATTGCTCTTGGCCTCGCCCTTAGGCCAAAAAAACGTACTTGCCATTGATCCAGGTTTTAGAACGGGTTGCAAATTGGTATGTTTGGATAAACAAGGGAATTTAGTACATAATGAAACAATCTATCCTCATCCTCCAGTGCAAAATAGCAAGGCTGCAGCTGCAAAAGTCATGCAACTGATCGAAGTGTACAAAATTGAAGCCATTGCCATAGGAAATGGAACTGCAGGGCGTGAAACCGAAGATTTTATAAAAAAGTTGCAATTTAAAAAGGAAATTGTAGCCGTAATGGTGAGCGAAAATGGGGCTTCTATTTATTCCGCTTCTCCCGTTGCTAGAGAAGAATTTCCTGATTATGATATTACGGTGAGAGGCGCTGTTTCTATTGGTCGTCGCTTAATGGATCCCTTGGCAGAATTGGTGAAAATAGAACCTAAATCGATAGGTGTAGGGCAGTATCAACACGATGTTAATGCTACTTTACTTCAAAATTCTTTGGAAGATACCGTAGTGAGTTGTGTAAATAAAGTGGGGGTGGAACTCAATACTGCAAGTAAGCAATTGTTGTCGTATGTGTCGGGTGTGGGTGAAACTTTGGCTAAAAATATTATTACATACCGTAAAGAAAATGGCGCTTTCCAAACGAGAGAAGAATTGAAGAAGGTGCCTCGTTTTGGGCCTAAGGCTTATGAGCAAGCTGCTGGTTTTTTACGTATTGCTCATGCTAAAAATCCCTTAGATACGAGTGCGGTGCATCCCGAATCTTATGCCGTAGTAGAGAAGATGGCCAAAAGCCTTAAATGTAGTGTTACCGAATTAATTGAAAAAAAATCGCTGAGAGCGCAGATAAAATGTCTTGATTTTGTAGATGCAAAAACGGGTTTGCCCACCTTGCAAGATATTATGAAAGAATTGGACAAGCCTGGACGAGATCCTCGATTACAATTTGAAACCTTTAGTTTTTCGGAAGATGTACGTCAAATAGAGGATTTGCAAATAGGTATGATTTTACCAGGTATAGTGACCAATATTACAGCTTTTGGCGCTTTTGTAGATGTGGGAGTTCATCAAGATGGTTTAGTACATTTAAGTCAGATGGCCAATCGTTTTATTCGTGATCCGAATGAGGTAGTTCATCTCCACCAATCGGTTAATGTCAAAGTACTCTCCGTAGATATGGAGGGAAAACGGATCCAATTGTCAATAAAAGAAGCAATGGGTCAATAATTTATTTTACAAGAAATACAATTTTTCTATACAAGGCTCTTTCTTTCTCGCTAAGTTTTTCCATTTTGGCTTTCCCATATCCTTTATAACTAAGTCGAGGCCCGAGAGGTGAAATTTGCATCATATAGTCATACACAGCCTTGGCTCTATTTTTAGAGAGTAAAAGATTGTAGGCATCATCTCCCACGTCATCGGTATAGCCTTTAATTTCTATTTCTAAATGGGGATGTTTGACTAAATAATTTGTGAAACTTTCTAGAATAATTTTAGATTGTGCATTGAGTTCAAAAGAAGCGGTTTCAAAATATAAATCATTGAGTGGATAAGCTTCTCCTTTGGTGATTTTTTGAGGCTGTAAATCAATTTGTATTTTGAGAGGAGCCTTGTTATCATTTGCTTTTTCAACTTGAATTAATTTGGCATCAAAGGCTATATTTTCGCCAGAATAGGTAAGGAGAAGATCGGTATCCCGCTGAATAATGGAGGCATATTTACCAGAAGCTGAATCCACATCTACTTCAGTAATTGTTTTGGTTTTTAAATTTTGAATTTCAATTTTGCCAAAGGCACTTCTTTCTCCATTTGTATCGATGGCTATATTTTCATCTATTTGTCCACGAATGAGAATAACTTTGTCTGGACGCGCTTTTTCATAGAGTTTAAAACGATATAAATCCCATCCACCCCCTCCTTCAAACTTTTGAGTGGCGAGTCGTTCTTTTATTTTGTTAGAAGAAAAATAACCATATTCACCATCTAGGCTAACAAAAAAACCAGTTTCATCTTCTGTTGAATTGATTGGATAGCCAATGTTAATGGGAACTTTCATTGTGGGGTCATCCAATTTGAGATAAAAAATATCATAACCTCCTAATCCCATCCAGGCATCGGAAGAAAAATAAAATGTATGTTTATCAGGATGAATAAACGGACTTTTTTCGTTGCCTGCGGTGTTAATCCTTTCTCCTGCATTTCGTACACTATCCCATTCTCCTTGTTGGTTTTTGGTGCTGATCCAAATATCATTTCCTCCAAATCCTCCTTTTCGATCACTTACAAAATAGAGCATATTTCCGTCGGAAGATACACAAGCTTGGGATTCCCATGTGGAATTTCCATTTATTTTGGCATTTAAAGCCTGTAAATCCGACCAATACGCACCATTCCAATCGCTCGTATAAATATCACAATTTTGGTAAGCCATTTCCTCTTGACAAACCGTATAGAATAAGTGTTTTCTATCTAAGGAAAGGCTGGCACCCCCTTCGTTTTTACCTTGATTGAAAGGATAGGGCATGGGGGTCCCTTCATCGAAATAACCATTATTTTGCACGGTGGCCCAACAAAAGGATTCTTTATATTTAATTCCAGAATTGTTATGTATAGCCTCGGGATCTAAGGTCCGTCTTGTAAAAAATGACAATTCGTTGTCAGGACTGATAATGGCGAGAAATTCATCAGCTTTGGTATTGATATGATGAACTAATTCGGGTTCAAACGGCATGGGATGGGAGTAAATGTGATCTAGAAACTTTGACCATTTGAGCAAATTACTTGCTTTGTCGTAATCTCTATCATTTTTTATTTTGTCTACATCTTCCAAAAATAAGCTCAAATAATGGATTGCATCTTTCCATTGATCCGTTTGATAAAACATATCTCCTA
>JAVVPL010000116.1:0-453 GCA_036655775.1 Bacteroidales bacterium
CACATGATAATGGATCGTATAAAACATATAAAAACAGTATGCTTTATGACGATTGTTTTTTTGCATTGCCTAAAGACACCAATCTTTCCTTGGCCTTGATTAACTATGCCGAAATTCACCTTTGGGATGCCTCTGCAATGCCCTTAATTGATCGTATAAATATTCTTTCCGATTCTATAATAGAAGTAGAAAGTTTAGTTGTTGAACTAAATCCCAAGGTAGAGCAAGGGTTTTGCTGGAACCTCACGGCTGAAGCCTCTGGCATAGACCATAAGGTAGTTTGTACCCAAGAGGGACGTTTTATCGCAGCCTTTACCTCTATACCTCCACAAAAAATGGTATATATTCGAGCATATAGCAAAATAGGTTCTCAAATAACTTACGGCAAAGCAGTAGTATCTAAAGTAGGGGGAAGTGGTCGAGAAAATAAATTAGCCTACGATACGCTCAATC
>JAVVPL010000116.1:463-4376 GCA_036655775.1 Bacteroidales bacterium
CTTTGGATGAAAACCCTACAAATTACACCCTAAGAGTACGCTATAATCCAGCTTCATTAAAACAAGAAAGTATTGCGCAAGGAATTTGCTATGCGACAAGACCCGAAGGAGGCTCTCCATCTCAACCCAATGAAAACAATACGATCTTATTAAAAAAGGGAAAAGCACAGGAAATAGCTTATTTTAATCTAGAAGCTTGTATTAAAGATGGCTATAACAACCAAACACGAGATATCCGTTCTTTTATTCTGACCAAAGACGGACAATATCTATTGGATAGTGTTTTTAGTATTAATTTTAGGTTTGGTGATAAATATGATAAATCTCTCTTTTGCCAAACATTGCCAGCACAACTGTACATACCTTATAATTTTATGGAGCAAAGCGACGTAACTTTAAAAATGTGGGAGATTCCGTTTAATGTTGTCATGACAGAAGGTTATGTGAACATTCTCGAAGGCTACAACTTTTTCAGTATCACTGCTCATGAAAATGCTCCCGATACCATAGTAGTTCGTTCTCCCCTACTTATTCAAACAGGTGCCCTATACCCTCAAATTAAATTTTCTCTTACAAAACAAAGACTAGATAACGCTGGAGAACTTCGACCTCTTCATAATATAAATGTGTACGCACAAAATGCCACGAATAAGGAGAAATTTTATATAGGTACCATTGCAGCCCGCAAAATGTCGGATACAAATACAGAGAGACTTTATAGCTTTAATACCAAAGTTGCTGGCGATTCCATCTACTTACTTTTTGAAATGCAAAATTCAAGCGATCTTTTAATGGTAGACCAATTTGAAATCAAAGACGATCCGTCTTTTACAGTGCAAACAAAGCCCATAGAAGTTCTTCCTCCCAATTTGCAAGGTCAAAAACAAAGACTTAGCTTTAAAGGGAATTATATTTTGGATGTAAGCCTTCCCCCTGTTTTAGAGGCAGGTTTTATCTATACCACAGGAGAACCCTTAGTGGCAGGGGGGCCTGCTTACGGAGATACTACAGAAAGAAAATGGGATACCATCAGAGCTACGCCCAATGCCGATGGCGTATTTAGTATTACTTTTGACTATCCTATCTATTCCAACATCTATGTAAGAGCGTATGTAAAAAACGCACTTAGTTTTGCTTTAAGTAGCCCTCAAATGGCAAAAGCATACTATGGAGATTATACCGTTTTTTCCGAATATTTACCCGTAAAAGATTCACGAAAGATAGAAAGGTATAGAACGTCGATTCGTCACACTCAATATGGTGAGGAAATCCTCTTAAATAAGTGGAACAGAGAGGATATAGATTTAATGGTATCTGCAAATCTCTATCGACCACGCAAAAATTTCTGTGAATTAGGACGTTTACAAATTACGCATAGACCTATTTTAAATAAAATAAAAGTAAATGCAGTAATTGGCGTGGAAGCATCTAATGCTCTAAGCCCAGAGGCTATTCTGCCTACTTTAGCTATTTATTACAAAACAAAAATATCCTCCGCAGAAGGGGAAATGGATTATTGGAACAATTTAGACTCTAGTCAATATACCATTACTTTTTTGGAAAAATCTAAGCCATTTTTAGGTAGTGATATTGTTACCTTCTTTTTCACTTTAGAAGCTTATTTTCCAAGAGATTTAGAACGTATTGCTGCAGAATGTGATAAGCAATGGGAAATAATTTTTAGTAATAAGGAGGGCGGTAGAGGAGACCATGGAGGCGGTATTCTTTACTCAGAATCCAACATTAGAGACAGTAAGGCTACCGCACCTTCTATAGAATATTTAACGGTAGAGAATAACAAAATACAACTGTATTGGCAAATTTCTAATTTAACCAATGTAAATGCAATGCGTGTGTATAGAGAAAGTAATCAACTTGGGGTGTATGAATTGCTAAAAGAATATCCACTTAGCATGCTGCAATCTCTTTCGGGTGTTTTTCAAGATACCAATGCACGCCCCGATCGCCGTGCATACGCTTATATTTTAAAATCCGTAAATAGTGAAGGTACAGAATTTGCAAGCATGCCACATAAATCTATACATTTAAGTATTAATAAAGGTTTGCAAAATCAATGGAATTTATCGTGGACTCCTTACGAAGGTCGCACTATTGCTTCTACCTCTGTATATAGAGGCAGCGCTATGGATACCTTGCAATTTTTAGAACAAATTCCTGGAACTAACCATACCTACACCGATGTGGAAGCAAGTGAAAAGGTATTATTTTATAGGATAGAAACAAAATTTACGTCTCCAAAATTTAGTAAATCGATCTCTGCTAAAACAACAAGTACGCCCTCTTCCCTATCGAATATTGTAAACAATGCAAACAAGCCTTTGACTACAGAATATCAAGTAAGCTATACCCAGCCTCTATATGGAGAAATAGACGTGCTTTTCAACAATCAAAAAGTCACAAGTGGAACCTACTTGGATTCGGCTTCTAACTTAACTTTAAGGGTGCGTCCAAATGAGGGCTACACCTTTGATTCTTGGTGGGATGGCAATCGAAATATAAATCGCAATTATCTTTTGACTTCCGATATTCAGATTCGTGTTAATTTGGTTTCAAACACTCAAAAAAAACAATATAAAGTGTTTTTTGAACAACCCATAAATGGGGAAATTGAGATTACTAATTATACGAATATTTTTCCTGGAAATTATTACACCTTCGATTCTGCAAGTATTTTACAGTTAAAAGCCATTCCAAATACCAATTATAAATTGAAATCGTGGTGGGATGGTAAAACCGAAGTAAAACGCACGTATCTTATTAGTTCCGATGTGAATATAAATGCTTTTTTTGAAAAAAAGATTGCGATTGAAAATCAAGCAATCCATTCTTTATTCAAGGTGTACCCAAATCCTGTAAAAGGGACTTTATATATTCAAAATCACAGTTCTTTTTCTATCTCCCAAATAGAACTTACGGATACAAAAGGGTTTATTAAAATTGTAGCACCCAGTGTATCTGCCAATTACACAAATCTTGATTTGCAATCTTTAAGCAAGGGGCTCTATATTTTACGAATTTACACCTCGGAGGGTATTTTGATTTACAAAATAGCAAAACAATAATATCTATGGAGTTAACCGCCATATACAAGCAAAAAATCACCGATAAGGGCATTGCTTTAATCAAACTTGCTCAGTGGTACGACCGTGTAGAAAAGTTAAATTGCAAGTTCTTTAATTCCATAATTCAAACCATGTAAAACAACTATGCCACTATCTTAAACTACTTCGTCAATCACTCAACCAATGCTGATGCTGAATCTTTTAATGCGAAAGTAAAAGCTTTTCGTACACAATTTCGGAGCGTAAGAGATATCCTTTTTTTTATTTTTAGACTTGCTAAAATTTTTGCTTGATTTTAAAAACCAAGCTAAATTTTTACTTGTTCCTGAATTCTACTAGTAAATGTAATTTTAGGTGAGTAAAATTAAAAAAGGAACCAAAGCTCCTTTCCTAATTGAAAATAAAATTTTAATGTGTCAGCCCTGGAGTGTTTTTAATTTTGGAGCTCCTTCAAATGCGGAATTGCGTAGCTTTTGTGGGATCTGTACTCAGAATTCTAGAATTTAATGCTGCGGTATTTTTGTGGAATCTGTACTTGAGCAAGATGTAGTTTCAAAAACTGTTACATGCAACCATTTTTCAAAAGAACTATCGGCAGATACAATAGGGTAGTATTGCTTAAATTTGTCATAAAATTGATTATAAGGAGTTTTGAACTCGTAATAATCTTGTATAAAAATCAGTTGTTTGTATTTGGAGGTATCTGAGGGTGTTATTTCTTCCAAATTAAAAAAAGACCTGAGTTTATAATTCCCTTTATCGCCAACGATTTGTTTATAATCTTTAAAAAATTCTTGATCATAAGCATACTCAAAGCCCTTATCTCCTCG
>JAVVPL010000117.1:0-4369 GCA_036655775.1 Bacteroidales bacterium
AACGCTTCGGCATTATCTATCTTGATGGGCGAAATAAAAGCAAAGGAATACAAAAAGAACCTATTCCTTAAAGATGAAAGGAATCTAAAATTTGAAAAACTTGGATTGTTACTAAACGTATTGACACTATGTAAAAATTTCCATTTCATATATTTTTTCTAACTTTTACCTTTGCAAAGGTAACCTATATATATATACAAATGTTTTACAAATAAATTATAGTTGTTTTACACAAATACGTATTTTAAATGTTTTATTTATAAAAAAGATCTAGGCTAGGCCTCGATATAAAATCGACAATTGCTCGCTTTTGCAGAGCGCAAAATAGCGTTTGGACTTTGTTTCTGCTTTTGCTCAATGCAATGGTTGAATTTTATGCAGATATCGAAAAACAGTTATTTACTCAGCAAAGCATGGGAGCTTAGATATAATTGTAGAAATCAAATTTTTTACTTAATTTTGCTACAAAATTATAGAAATTATCCGCTAATTTATATTGAACCTAAAAATCGAATGAATAGATGAAAATATTTTTTACTTGCCTCCTTGTTGTATCTACGCTTTTTCCCTTTGCCTCCTATGCGGATGAAGGAATGTGGCTTCCTATTTTGCTCAATAAAAATGAGGCCGACATGCAAAAAAAAGGTTTAAAAATTAGCGCAGAAGATATTTATAGTATAAATCATTCTTCACTTAAGGATGCTGTATTGATGTTTGGGGGAGGTTGTACTGCCGAATTGGTTTCTGATCAAGGGCTTCTTTTTACCAATCATCATTGTGGGTATGGTCAAATCCAATCGCATAGTAGTTTGGAACACGATTATCTTACTCATGGGTTTTGGGCTAAAAATATAGGTGATGAACTTGCTTGTCCCGATTTGACGGTAAGTCTTTTGATTCGAATGGAAGAGGTTAGTGCACAAATTCTCTCGGGTATTACTCCTCAATTTTCGATTCAACAAAAAAATGATACTATACAAGCTCGTATCCAAAGGGTGGTTAATGCTGCCGAGGAAGGCAATCATTATAAAGCAAGTGTTCGTCCTTTTTTCTATGGCAATCAATATTACCTTTTTCTTCATGAAGTGTTTACTGATGTACGTTTGGTGGGTGCGCCTCCTTCCAATATAGGCAAATTTGGAGGTGACACGGACAATTGGATGTGGCCTCGCCATACAGGTGATTTTTCAATTTTCAGAATTTATGTGGATAGTCAAAATAATCCAGCTCCATACCATATTAGTAATAGACCTTATACACCTAAAAAATATCTTCAAATTTCTTTGGATGGAGTGGAGGAAAACGATTTCACTTTTGTGTTTGGATATCCAGGAAGAACCCAAGAATATATCAGTTCGTATGCAGTTAAATTTTTGAGCCAAATTGAAAATCCACTTCGTATAGAGGCGCGTACCAAACGTTTGGATTTAATAAAATCGGCCTCCAATCAAGATCCTTTAATTCGTATTCAATATGCTGCAAAAAGTGCTCAAATAGCCAATGCTTGGAAAAAATGGACAGGGGAGAGTAAAGGAATTGAACGCTTGAATGTAATTCAAAATAAAGAGGAATTTGAAGCTAAATTTCAAGCTTGGACTCAAACTAATCCGCAGGCCGCAGCTTACCAAGATTTACTTCCAGCACTTAAACATCTCTATATACAAATGGCCCCTTATGCCACTATGAATGCGCAGTTTCAAGAAAATATTTTAGCTCCTGAAATTGTCTCTTTTGCCTATAAATTTCAAAATTTGATTTCTCAAAGTAAAAATAAGGATTCAAATGTATTGAATACCTTAGACAAATTGAAACAAATAGCACAAGTTTATTTTAAAAATTACAATCCCTCTTTAGATAAATCTATTTTTGAAAAATTGTCGATTATAGAGGATTCGGTGGGTAAAGAACCTTTGCGCTTGATTGATTTTCCTGATAAAGATTATGTAAAACATTTGGATAAAATTTACAATACTTCTATTTTTGCTGATGCGCATAGGTGTATGGCTTTTTTGGAAAATTATAAAATAGCTGATTACAAAAAAATAGAAAAAGATTTAGCTTATCAATATGCGCAAATTGTATTTAGTCAATATTTTCAACAGACACGCCCTACACTTCTGTTATATCAAATGCAGATAGATAGTCTTCAATCACTATATATGCGTGCACAAATGGAAATGCAAACAGAGAAAACATTTTATCCTGATGCTAACTTTAGTTTGCGTGTTGCTTATGGGAAGGTGGAAGGATTCAAACCTGCTAATGCAATTGTTTATGAACCCTATACTACGCTCGATGGAATTATAGAAAAAGAAAATCCTGGTATTTACGATTATGTGGTGGAGGATAAATTGAAATCGCTTTACAAAAATAAAGATTTTGGTATCTATGCAAATAAAAATGGACAGATGCCTGTCGCTTTTATTGCCTCAAATCACACCACGGGAGGCAATTCAGGGAGTCCAGTTCTAAATGCGAAAGGAGAGCTCGTAGGCATTAATTTTGATCGAAATTGGGAAGGTACAATGAGTGATATTGTATATGATCCACTTTTTTGTCGGAACATTAGTTTGGATATTCGCTATTGTTTGTTTATTGTAGATAAATTTGCAGGTGCACAACGTTTGATAGACGAATTGTTGGGAAATAAACAGAAATAAATATTTCTGTTCTATTTTTTAAAGGCAAAAAATACAGCCAATATCAAGCAGAGAAATGCAACTAAATGATTCCATTTTAAGGTTTCATTTTGAAAAAATAATAGTACAAAGCCCATAAATACAGTGAGCGAAATCACTTCTTGAATTACTTTGAGTTCGATTAATGAAAAGGGTCCTCCATTGCCAGCAAATCCAATTCTATTGGCTGGAACTTGAAAACAATATTCAAAAAATGCAATGCCCCAACTAAAGAGAATAATTAAAATCAAAGGGAGAGCATCTATTCCTTTCATTATAGAAAACTTCAAATGTCCATACCATGCAAAGGTCATAAACGTATTGGATAGTATCAAAAGTAAGATGGTATAGAGTATTTTCATATTCTTAGACGTGCATTTATACTCAGCTTCGTTTAAATTAATCGATTCGAATATCTTTTACATTTAATTGTAAACTTACATTGCCGTTCCATTCGTTCTCTTCAATATGATAACAAATATTGAACGCTTGTCCTCTTTGAATACAGTCACAATAGTGTCCTAATTGAAAAGCAATCCCATTCATAGGAAAAGAAGAGGGTTCCATCTGAAATACGGATACTTTTAAATGGTTGTTTCCCCCTACAATTCTAGCATTTCCACTATCTTTTACTTTGTAACTTGCAAATACTGGATTCATATTTCCAGGTCCAAAAGGAGCAAACTTTTTAAGTTCTCTAAAAAAATCACTTGTAATATCTGAAATATTGATAATGCTGTCTATTTCTATTTCTGGAACTAATTTTTTTCCTTGTAAAAAATTGCAGACGTTTTTTTCAAATCGATCGCGAAAAGCTTCAAAATTTTCGGGCTTAATCGAAAGACCTGCGGCATATTTATGTCCGCCAAAATGTTCTAATAAGTCGCTACAGGCTTCAATGGCATCGTAAATATCAAAGCCTTTTACAGAACGCGCTGAACCTGTAAGTGCCCCATTCGATTCGGTAAATACAATAGTGGGGCGATAATAGGTTTCGGTTAAACGAGAGGCGACAATACCAATAACCCCTTTGCTCCAAGAGGCATCAAACACAACGGTACTTTTCCGATCTTTTAAAAATTCATTATTTTGAAGAAAGGATAGCGCCTCTTGCGTGGCTTGGTGATCCAAATTTTTACGTTCGGTATTGAAATCATTAATTTTTTTACCTACTATCGAAGCTTCCTCTATGTTATCACACAACAATAATGACACTGCTTTTCTTCCACTTGCAATACGTCCCGCAGCATTGATGCGAGGCCCAACTAAGAATACTAAATCGTTAATCGTTAGTTGTTTGTTGAAATAATTGGAGGAAGAAGCACTTTGTATACTTTGATAAACATTGGGCGAATTTTGTTTTATATTTGAATATTTTAAAATTGCTTCAATCCCTGGACGGGGTGCGGTATTAATTTGTTGTAAGCCAAAATAGGAAAGCACCCGATTTTCGTCCGTAATGGGCACTATATCAGAGGCAATACTAATGGCTACTAAATCGAGTAAAGGATATACTAATTTTGCTTCTTCTAAGCCATATTTACGACAATAGGCTTGTGTAATTTTAAAGCCCACTCCACAACCTGAAAGTTCTTTGTAAGGATATTCACAATCGATTCGTTTCGGATCCAATACAGCTAAAGCATCGGGCAAAATTTCTCCTGGACGATGGTGATCACTGATAATAACAT
>JAVVPL010000118.1:0-4068 GCA_036655775.1 Bacteroidales bacterium
TTAGGGTGGAAGATAATGAATTATATTTCAATGAGGTTCCCTTAATGGATATTATTAAACAATATGGAACTCCGTTAAAAATTAGTTATTTACCCAAGATAACATCCCAAATTCAACGTGCTAAACGATTGTTTAATGTGGCTATGGCTAAGGTTGATTATCAAGGAGATTATAATTATTGTTATTGTACCAAAAGTTCGCATTTTTCGTTTGTATTGGAGGAAGCCTTGAAAAATGATATACATTTGGAAACCTCTTCCGCTTTTGATATTAATTTGATTTTAGAATTATTTAATCAAGGTTTAATAGATAAGGAGCATTTTATAATATGTAATGGGTTTAAAAGGCCTTTATATATTGAAAATATTGCCGAGTTAATCAATATGGGATTTGTGAACACAACGCCTATTATAGACAATAAGGATGAAATTAATTTGTTGGCACAGCATATTAAAAAGAAATGTAATGTAGGTATTCGTATTGCATCGGAGGAAGAGCCTCGTTTTGAGTTTTATACTTCTCGTTTGGGCGTGCGCTATAATGATATTGTCGATTTCTATAAAGAAAAGATAGAGCCCAATCCCAAGTTTGTATTAAAAATGTTGCATTTCTTTATCAATACAGGTATTCGAGATACGGCTTATTATTGGAATGAGTTATCAAAGAGTGTGAATGTATACTGTGATCTTCATAAAGTCTGTCCTAGTTTGGATTCTATTAATATAGGTGGGGGCTTCCCTGTCAAAAATTCTTTGGCTTTCAATTATGATTATGAGTACATGGCAGAGGAAATTGTTGCACAAATTAAGAATATTTGTCAGCAAAGAGGAGTGCCTGATCCGAATATATTTACAGAGTTTGGCTCATTTACAGTGGGAGAAAGTGGTGCAATCTTATACTCTATTATCAACCAAAAGCAACAAAATGATAGAGAACTTTGGTATATGATTGATAGTTCCTTCATGACTACATTGCCCGATACATGGGGGGTGAATCAACGTTACATCCTATTTGCCATTAATCATTGGGGAAGAGAATATCAAAGAGTCTTTTTGGGGGGCTTAACTTGTGATAGCCAAGACTATTATAATGCTGAAGCGCATTCAAATGCCGTCTTCCTACCTAAGTTAACCGATGATCAACCTATGTATTTAGGTTTCTTTCATACGGGCGCATACCAAGAGGCTTTAGGAGGATATGGAGGTGTACAACATTGTTTGACTCCTGCGCCTAAGCATATTATTATCGATAAAGATGCCGAGGGAGAGTATACTACCAAACTCTTTGCTAAAGAACAAAGCCATAAATCAATGCTAAAAATACTCGGATATTAAAATGTTGAATAATATTTAGAATAGAATTTAGTTTAGAGTTTAGAGTTTAGAGTTTAGAGAGGGCAACTAAGCAATTGTTTCCCTCTCTTTTTTTTCTAAAAATGAAAATTTCGTAGAACTAATCGCCTCTATTTAATAGCACAAGATAAAAGCTTTTTGCCATTTAATTTAGCCTCTAATTGATCGCCAATTTGTAATTTGCCTACACCCGAAGGGGTACCTGTAAATATACAATCGCCTATTTTTAAGGTCATAAATTGCGAAACATAACTAATGATTTGGTCAATATTAAAGACCATATCCGAGGCATGTCCTACTTGGACAATTTCTCCATTTTTTTCTAGGGTGAATTCTAAATTGGGAAGAGATAGTTGTGATTTAGGGATAAATTGTCCCAAACAAGCTGAATTATCAAAACTTTTGGCAATTTCCCAAGGTAAGCCCTCTCTTACACATCCTTGTAGTAGATCTCTGGCAGTGAAATCAAATCCTAAACCTATTTCTTCGTAATAGGTGTGGGCAAAAGCAGTTTGTATGGATTTTCCTAAACGGCAAATTTTTACAACTAATTCAGTTTCGTAATATATTTCGTTTGAAAAATCGGGTAAATACAAAGGTCTGTCTTTAAGGAGTAGCGCACTATCAGGTTTACAAAAAAACACAGGTTTTTGAGGAATGGCTTGTCCTAATTCTTTAATGTGTGACAAATAATTATGTCCAATGCAAATAATTTTCATATTTTTGAGTGAGCAGTTTGCTCGTATTTGTTTTTCTATTCCATTTTTATTTAGCAATTACATATCTAATTCCATTTCGGAATTGGAGCTTTCCCCCGTATTGCTTCGTTTACGACTGGGTTTAATGCCTTGGTTAATTTTATAAGATAAAGTCAAATAAAGAGCTCTTGAATACAAAGGTTTGTTATGATCGGTGGTTTCAAAACCATCGCCTCGCGTAATACTATTGTGCATACTTGTATTAAAAATATCGCTCAACCGAAGTCCTACGGTAAATGTATTTTTGAAAAAACCTTTACGTATAGCTACTTCGGCAACAACGAAAGGGCGCATTTCGCTTTGTCCCCAATAGGAGGGGCCGCGGTAATTACAAGAGGCTTGAATATAGAAAAATTTAGGCAAGGTAAAATTGGTATTGAATCGCACATTATAACTATATCCTTCGGTATTAACGTCGGCATTGAGGCCACCTTTGGTAATATTTCTGTAAAATCCACCATTAATATTAAAACGCCACCATTTGAAAATCTCTTGCTCCCAAGTGAGATCAATCCCATAATTGGTTCCGCGATCGTAATTTAAAGATGTGGTGATACGCATTCCCTCTGAATCAATATCGGTATAACGACGAATAATATTATCAGTGAAACGATAATAAACACTAGCATAAAGAGAGGTTTTTCCAAAAAATAAAGAGTAATTTAATTCTAAAGAATGAATATCTTCGGGTATTAAGTTAGGATTGCCAAAACTAATACTTAAAGGATAATTTGAATAATCAATAAAAGGGTTTAAATTTCTAGCTTGTGGACGATTGACACGACGACTATAACTCAATTGAAGTTCTTGCTTTTTGCCTATTTTATAAGAAATGTGAACGGCAGGGTAAAAGCGAAAATAGGGATAATTAAACGAGGTATCTTTGTTTTCGGAGATAGTATACGCATACATATTTGCACCTTCAAAACGTCCGCCAACTTGAAAGCTAAATTTGCCGATTTCTGCCATGAAATTGGCATAAACGCCATGTATGTTTTCTACATAATTAAAATCTAAGGCCGTATCTTGTAGTTTGTAAATACGTAGATCTTGACGATCGGCACTAAACGAAGATCGAATTTTGCCTTGGTAGCCCACTTCTAATTTTAGTTTGTCGGTAAAAGGATGGATATAGTTTATTTGTCCGTCAAAATTATAGCGGTGTCCTTGTGTCTGGCTATTTTGTATGCTATTAACGATATCGGAACTATCTTTTGCTATATCGCGTTCTGTGCGTGTATTTCCATCGCTTGTATTATAATCAAAACTGGCATCTAGGGTCAATTCTTGTTTCGGATTTGGGAAACTTAATTTGTAGGCTAAAGTTCCGTTATATTGATTGAATAAGGAGTTTGACTTAGAGGTGTTACGCAAGGTTTGTAGCAAATGGTAATCGGGTTCTGCCAAGGTATTATTAAATGAATAGGTTTTTGTGCCTGGCGTATAATTAAATTGATCGTTGCGCCAAGAGCCTGCTTGCACACTTATGGTCAAGGTGTTTCTGGCATTAATTCTATAATCGGCCCCTAAACGAATATTTCCCCCAAGTCCTTTTCGATTTCTTTCTTTGCTTCCGATTTCTTGTTGTTGGTTATCGTTTGGATACAAACTAGAAAGAATATCGCTGAAGGTCTCCGTATTTCCTTTGCTTTTTCTATCCATGTAATTGCCACTAAGGGTAGTAAATAAATTTACTTTTCCTAAGCCTACATTGATATTGGCAGAAGCATTGTGTCGATTGGCGGTAGAAGAGGATACACTTACCATTCCATTCACTCCACTGAAAGTTCTTTTTTTTGTTTTTATATTCAAAATTCCCGACATCCCTTCAGGATTATATTTAGCAGAAGGATTTGAAATAATTTCAATACTTTCAATGCTACTGGCTGCAAGTTGGTCCAATCCCATGCCCGAAAGTTCAGCAGGTCGCCCATCAATTAAAATAGTAATATTGCTAC
>JAVVPL010000119.1:0-3336 GCA_036655775.1 Bacteroidales bacterium
TGAATAGCTAATGTTTCGGAGCAAATATAGTCATAATTATTCTTAATAGCAGTATCAAGACCTAATTTTTTTTCTATTTTTATTAAGATTTTGTCAGTAACTTCAAAACCTTGTTCTTTTCGTATATTTTGTAAGCGATTTACCAACTCTCTAGATAAGCCTTCTTCTTTCAAAGTTTCACTAAGATGTGTATCTAAAGCAATCGTCAAACTCCCCTCATTAGCCACTACCCAACCAGGAATATCCTCTGTGGCTATTTCAACATCAGCTAAGAGTATTTCTACGTTTTCACCCTCTAATAGGGTTGTACAACTACCTTTGAGCTCTAATTGTTGAATATCTTCTTGTGAAAAGGCATTGACAAAAGTCGCAATTTGCTTCATTAATTTGCTATACTTAGGCCCTAAAGTTTTAAAATTTGGTTTTATTTTTTTGGACAAAATACCCGTTTCGGTCAAGAATTCAATTTCTTTCACATTGACTTCCGACAATATCAAATTAGACACTGCTTCTACCTGCTTTTTAAAACGCAAATCAGAAATTGGGATCATAATTTTTTGTAAAGGTTGACGTACTCTCAAATTACTTCGTTTACGGAGTGAAAGTACCATTGAACAGATTCTTTGCGCTAGCTCCATTCGTTCTTCTAAATCGGCATCAATACAATTGGGATCAGAAAGAGGAAAATCAGTTAAATGTACCGATATCGCTTGTTCTTTAGCTGTCACCATATTCAAATCTTTGTAGAGTCGCTCTGCAAAAAAAGGTGCAATGGGAGAACAAAGTTTAGCTAGATTCAACAAACAAGTATACAAGGTTTGATAAGCCGATATTTTATCTTCCGTATAATTACCTTTCCAAAAACGACGACGTGACAAACGAACATACCAATTACTCAAATGTTCATCCACAAAACTTTGAATTGCCCTTGCCGCTTTGGTGGGTTCATAATCTCCATAAAAAGCATCTACATTTTTGATCAAACTATGTAATTCAGACAAAATCCATCGATCTATTTCGGGACGATTACACATTGGCATCTCAGCTTCAGCATAGGTGAAATTATCAATATTGGCATACAAAGCAAAAAAGCTATACGTATTGTACAAAGTGCCAAAAAATTTACGCTGTATTTCACCAATTCCTTCGGGATCAAATTTTAAATTATCCCAAGGTTGAGAATTGCTAATCATATACCAACGAGTAGCATCAGGTCCATATTTGGCTATGGTTGTAAATGGGTCGACCCCATTCCCTAATCGTTTGGACATTTTATTACCATTTTTGTCCAAAACTAAACCATTTGAAACCACATTTTTAAACGCCACAGAATCAAAACACATCGTAGCAATTGCATGCAATGTAAAAAACCATCCTCTCGTTTGATCCACTCCCTCCGCAATAAAATCGGCTGGATATGTTTTTTTGAAAAGTTCTTTATTCTCGAAGGGATAGTGCAATTGTGCATACGGCATAGAACCACTATCAAACCAAACATCAATCAAATCAGGCTCTCTAAACATTTTCTTTCCCGACTTGGATACTAATATGATTTCATCTGCATACGGACGATGCAAATCAAATTTTTCATAATTGGCATCCGAAAAATCACCTACTATATATTCTTGAAGGGGATTTTTTTGCATAAAACCAGCCAAGATTGATTTTTCTATTTCATTTTTTAGTTCTTCTACAGAACCTATACAAATTTGTTCCTCTCTATCTTCCGAAGTCCATATTGGCAAAGGCACACCCCAATAGCGCGAACGAGACAAATTCCAATCAACCAAATTTTCCAACCAATTCCCAAAACGCCCTATTCCTGTGGCTTCAGGTTTCCAATTAATGGTTTTATTTAATTCAATCATACGCTCTTTGTAAGCCGTAGTACGCACAAACCAAGAATCTAAAGGGTAATACAAAATAGGTTTGTCCGTACGCCAACAATGCGGATATGCGTGTTCATATTTTTCCGATTTGAACGCTAAATTTTCTTTTTTTAATTTGACGATAATATCAATATCAACAGGGATGGTCGTTTTGGGATCATACTGAGGATCATAGGCAGGTTTAACAAAACGCCCTGCAAATTCACCCATTTCTTCCACAAATTTACCCTGTTTATTCACCAAAGTCAAAGAAGCTATTCCGTTTTGTTTGGCCACTTTAAAGTCATCAGCCCCAAAACTAGGCGCAATATGTACGATTCCTGTTCCATCTTCGGTAGTTACAAAATCGCCTATAATCACACGGAACGCATCGCCATCTGTGGGTTGCACGTATGGCATTAATTGTTCATAACGCAATCCTTCTATATCTAAACCTTTAAATTCACGAAGCACTCGAAACGGAATATTTTTATCACCTTCTTTAAAATCTTCCAATTTTAAATCTGCATTTTTTTCAGGGAAATATTTTGCCAACAATTCCTTGCCAAGCACCACCGTAATAGGTGCAGAAGTATAGGGATTAAAGGTAGCGACCTCTACATATACTATTTTTTTACCCACAGCCAAAGCCGTATTGGACGGCAAAGTCCAAGGCGTTGTAGTCCACGCTAAAAAATAGAGAGTTCCATGTACATTTGAAAATAAAAATTCAGAATTAGCCTCCCGTATTACTTTAAACTGAGCAATAAGGGTATTATCTTTTACATTTTTGTAACAACCTGGTTGGTTCAATTCATGTGTACTTAAGCCCGTTCCTGCAGCAGGAGAGTAAGGCTGAATGGTATATCCTTTGTACAACATATCTTTCTTGTACAATTGTTGTAAAAGCCACCAAACACTTTCAATATAGGTGTTCTTGTATGTAATATAGGGGTGTTGTAAATCGACCCAATATCCCATTTGCTTAGTTAAATCATCCCATAAATCGGTATATTTCATCACCTCAGCACGACATTCTTTATTGTAATCTTCTACACTTATCGTTTTTCCTATATCTTCTTTGGTGATACCCATTTTCTTTTCCACTCCCAGTTCCACAGGTAAACCATGCGTATCCCAACCTGCTTTACGTTGTACTTGGTATCCTTTTAAGGTTTTATAACGACAAAAAATATCTTTAATAGCTCGAGCCATCACATGATGAATGCCTGGCATTCCATTAGCTGAAGGAGGTCCTTCGTAAAACACAAAAAGAGGTTTACCTTCTCTTGTTTGCAAACTCTTGGCAAACACAGCTTCTTTTTCCCAAAAACCAGCAATTTCTTGCCCAATTTGAGGTAAATTTAAATGCTTGTATTCTTTATACTTTCCCATCTTTTTTCATTTTTTCACAATAGGTGCAAAGATAAAAAAAAACTATGGGATATCAAAGAAATAAGCGAGGGCT
>JAVVPL010000119.1:3346-3966 GCA_036655775.1 Bacteroidales bacterium
GTAAAGAGGCTAAATTCAAAAGAGCTTGTTTGCGCTCTGGAGGCACTGCAATGGCATTTAATTCAGAAATTGCCACTTCATAATATACATTTATTCTCTCTAGGGTCTGTTCTTTAATCTGTAATTTATCATAAATTACTTTAATATCAGCAATTTTTTTATCTGGATCAAATTGAGTGGAAGAAAAATAATCAAGTAAAATTTTCTTTTCTTCTGTATTTGCCAAGGCTAAAGCCTTGAGATATAAAAAGGTTTTTTTATTTACACGTATATCGCCGCCCAATTTTTTTCCAAATGTATCTTGATCCGCATATAAATCGAGCATGTCATCTTGCAATTGAAATGCTAAACCAATTTGCTCACCAAACCTATACAAATGGTCTGCATCTTCGGAGGAAGCATTCCCAATCACCGCACCTATCTGCAAAGCACCCGCCAATAGTATAGCCGTTTTAAAATAAATCATTTGTATATATTCATCCAAAGAAACCTCTTTGGCCGTTTCAAAATTCATATCATACTGCTGTCCTTCGCAAACACCTATGGCTACTTTATTGAAAGCCATCACCACATCTTTTATTTTATCGGATTTTGTACGCAATAAATACGTATATGCAAGA
>JAVVPL010000120.1:0-3895 GCA_036655775.1 Bacteroidales bacterium
GGGGATAAAAGGAATTTTGTACTTAAATCCATTTGATTTTAGAGTGATTTCTATGTACTTATTAAACTTTTCAAAGAATATCAAAATGCGTTTTTATATATTTTCATAAATTCCATGGATGATATTTCCTAAATTTAGCGTACTTTTGCATTAAGATATTTAAAATGGAAAACGATTCGGATTGTCGCTGCCTATGTAAATAATAGGGGGAGGAAAGTCCGGGCAACATAGAGCACCATACTTCCTAACAGGAAGGCGTTTGCAAAAACGACAGCAAGTGCCACAGAAAATTACCGCCTGCTTGCAGGTAAGGGTGAAAACGCGAGGTAAGAGCTCACGCAGAGGATGGCAACATTTCTTTGGGGTAAACCTTATGGGTTGAAAGATCAAATATACCGTTTGTTAAGACTTGCTCGGTCAATGGCGGGGGGTAGATCGATAGAGCTCAGTAGTGATGCTTTGCCTAGATAAATGACAATCAGTAAAAGCATGTATGCTTTTATAAACAGAACCCGGCTTATGAAATCGTTTTTCATTTTTTTTGTAAACTTCAAACTTTTTACGCATGCAATATGCCAAACTTTTTTTGATTTCGATTTTGATTTTCATGGGATCATGTAAACCTAAATCGTATGATGTGCAAGATATTCATATCGAAGATTTTTTTACGGTTTCGCTAGATAAACAATGGAATATTTCACCTGATGGAGAATATCTTTCGTGGGTTGAAGTAGAAAATAACCTAAACTACCTTTGTTTAGAAACTACCGATTCAACGCGACATCAAAAATACAAATTGGGTATTTCTCAAAAAATAAAAGAATATCATTGGATAAACAATCAACAAATTATTTATCTGAGTGATTCCGATTCCAGCCATCTTCACCAATTATTCTGTTTGGATTTACCCTCCAAACAAAGTCACCTCTGTTATAGTTCGGAACAAGCATGGAAATTAATTTTACCATCTTCTCTACCCGTAAATAAAATCGCCCTACTTTTACCTTCTTCTATCGATTCTCGTTTATGGGATGCATATCATTTGGATCTCCATACCAAACAACTCATCTTAGATGCGAAAAATAAAGGACAGGTAATTGAATGGATATACGATCACAAATTACAATTAAGAGCAGCCAAAGCAATTTCTAAAGATAAAAACCAAATGGAACTTTGGTATCGCAAATATACCAAAGATGAGTTTTATGCCCTATTTTCGTATCCTTTTTCGGACGAAATTAAAGAAATTTGCTTTACCAACGATGAAGATAATCTCAATCTTTTATCCAATATAGAAAGAGATAAATTAACTTGGATCGAATTTAATCCGCAAACAAAAAAAGAAGTAGCCCAATGGCATATTGATGCAAACGTGGATCTAGATCATTTTATACGCTTTCCCTATACCGCAGAAGTACTAGGGGTGAGTTACACAAACTGTACCAACAATAAGTATATCAAAAACGACAAACTCGACAAAGTAACTCAATCCATCAATTTGTTTTTAGGAAACACGCAATGGGAATATGTAAAAGTGGATGAAAAGAGAGAAAAATTTATTCTTTTTTGCAGTTCTGACATTGAAATGGGCAGTTATTATTTGTACAATAAACCTTTGAATAAATTTACCTCCCTATCCATAGGTGCCAAATGGCTACCAAAATCAATCTTAAATCCACAAATTTGTCTATCCATCCCCTTCAATAAAAATGAGAATTTATTAGCTTACATTAGTTTTCCCGAAGGATATACAAAACTAAATGCCAGCGAATTGCCGCTTATCATATACATTCATGAGGGCCCTTTTATTAGGGATAGAAATAAATATCAAGCCGAAGTTCAATTTTTTACGCATAAAGGATATGCTGTTTTACAGGTCAATTATCGAGGTTCGGCTGGCTTTGGAAAAGCATTTAAAACTGCGGCTTATCAACAGTGGGGGACCCTCCCTGCACAGGATATAAAAACAGCGCTCACTTACGTAATTGATCAATCGTGGGTAGATAGACGAAAAATTGTTCTTTTAGGCAATGGATTCGGAGCTTTTGTAGCTCAAAAATGTATTGAAAAATCTCCCAATTTGTTTGCCTGTGCTATTTTGAATGCCGATACTATAAATTTAAAAAAAACAGTCGAAAAAGCCTATACTGTTAGCGATAGCCTAGGGTCTTATCTATCCCAGCAATTTGGATTTATTTATACAGATACCAATGCCGCAAAACGAAAAGCAGATAGTATTTTTTGGGCGGCTTACACTTTTCAAACCTCTAGTTCTCCCACTACAATTTCTATTTTACATTCGCCCATTCCTCAAGCCCCCTACTCAAAAAAAGAAATATTAAATGCGTATTTACGTATCGATGATTTTTTGAATACACAAATTAAATCCACTTCCAAAACAATTCTTCATTAAACTATGATACCTCACTAAAATTTCGTCTTATGAAAATATCCGCGGTTGTTATTACGTATAATGAAGAAAAAAACATTGACAAATGTTTATCTTCTCTTAAGGGAATGGTCGATGATATCGTAGTTGTAGATTCATTTTCTACCGACAAAACAAAAGAAATTTGTTTGCAATACGATGTTAATTTTTATGAACAAGCATTTTTGGGCTATGGAAAACAAAAAAACAAGGGACATGAACTCGCTCTCCACGATTGGATTTTATCCATTGATGCCGACGAAGTGCTTGATTCCGACCTACGCATAGCAATTCAGGAATTGAAAAATGAAGATGCCAATTTTGCCTATCAAACCAAACGGCTTACCAACTATTGCGGAGAATGGATTTATCATTGTGGGTGGTATCCCGATATTAAAATTCGGCTATTCAACAAAAACGTTGCACAGTGGAGCGAAGATTTAATTCATGAAACTTTAATTTTTTCAAAACCCACACCCATAAAACCCTTAGCAGGACATTTATTGCATTATTCGTATCATACAATTTCGGATCATTTAAAACAGGCTGACAAATTTACCACTCTCACAGCTTTAGCCGCCCAGCAAGCAGGCAAAAAAGCAAACATACTGAGTTTGGTGTTTCGACCTTGTTGGAAATTTATACGTGATTATTTTTTGAAATTAGGTTTTCTAGATGGGTATGCAGGTTTTACGGTTTGCTCAATTTCGGCATTTGCCACTTTTTTAAAATATAGTAAACTTAGACTTTTACGCAAAAATTTAAAAAAGCCTATTCACACACTTATCTTAAGTCGCATTGATGCTTTAGGGGATGTTTTACTAAGCCTTCCTCTAGCCGCTCTCATCAAAGAAAGTTATCCCCAAACACGCATTTTGTTTTTGGGCAGAAACTATACACAAGCCTTAATAGAAGCCTATCCTTACATTGATGGCTTTATCAATTGGGACACGCTTAAAAGTCTACCTCGGGCTAAAATGATAGAACAATTCAAATCCTATCATGCCGATGTACTTATCCATGTATATCCTCAAAAATCAATTGCACACTTGGCAAAAAAAGCACAGATACCTTTGCGTATAGGCACTTCTCACCGTTGGTACCATTGGATATATTGTAATAAATTACTCAATTTTTCTCGCAAAAACTCTCCTTTGCATGAAAGTTGTCTCAATACGTTTCTCTTAAAACCACTTGGAATTACAAGGGTCACCCAAGAGAGCGAACTTGTTAAATTTGCAAAGTTAAATTTGCAAATTCAAGGTTCTAGCTTCACCCAACTCTTATCTCCTACCCTCTTTAATGTTGTGTTACATCCCAAATCGAAAGGCAGTGCCCGGGAATGGGGTTTGGAGAATTTTGCAAAGTTAATAGAACTATTACCTCCTGATAAATATAAAATTTTTATCATTGAATGGAGGAAATGTAATGAGTTTCAAAAAAGTGATCGCGCTGGCACTGGTGCTG
>JAVVPL010000121.1:0-3876 GCA_036655775.1 Bacteroidales bacterium
AAATAGGTTTTTTTTTTGATATTTTACAATTTTTTCTTAATTTTTGTTGTTTTATTTTTTTTGAATACCTTTGTACATGAAGTAAGTTTGCTTAAATCTTCATAATTTAATGAGTAATTACTATTTTAATTTTGTAAAACAACTAGATCAATTTATTGATAAATATTACAAAAATGCCTTATTAAAAGGCATTTTGTGGTCCTTGGGTGGTATCCTTTCTCTGTATATTATCCTAAACGTATTAGAATATTATTTTTATTTTTCTACGCAATTGCGTTTTTGCTTTTTGCTTTTGTTTTTTTTGATTGCTTTTCTGCTTTTGTTTTTCTTTGTTTTAAACCCAATAGCCAAACTCTTTGGACTATCAAAACGACTTTCCTATACAGAAGCAGTAAAAAAATTAGCTCTGTTTTTTCCAGAGAGTGAAGATAAAATGTTAAATATTTTGGATCTACAAACTAAATTTGAAAATCCAAATCCAACTGAAGAGGTTTCTCTCGATTTACTTCGTGCAGCAATTGATCAAAAAGTACTTAGTTTTAAAGCTTATCGATTTGTCAATGCAATTAAAGTCAAGGTAAATTTAAAATATGTAAAATATCTTAGTATTCCTGTAGTATTAATTTTATTTTTATTGATATTTTATCCTCAAACCCTTGTAAAATCAAGTAATCGAATTCTTCATTTTAATCAAAAATTTGAAAGAGAATATCCTTTTAAAATTAAAATTCTAAATTCACAATTCGTGGTTTTATACCAAGAAGATTTTCTCTTGCAAATTGAAGTCAGTGGTGATAAAATACCGCATGAAATTTTTGTTTTAGTAGAAGGACAAGCTGCGAAATGCAAACAAGTAGATTTAACCCATTTTGTATATACATTCAAATCGGTAACTCAAAATATAAACTTTAAAATTCTGGCTGACAAGTATGTAAGTAGTGAGTATACCCTTTCCTTAGCCCCAAAACCTCTGTTGCGTTCCTTGCGCATGAAAATTAAATATCCTTCGTATATTTCAAAAGAAAGCCTGTGGGTGGATGCCATTGGCAATACAAGCGTGCCTGAAGGATCAAATATAGAGTGGTTTATAGATGTACAACATTCGGATTCTATTTCTTTTATGTTTTATGAAAACGAAAAAAAGTATACTTTGCTAGCAACAAAAAAACAAAAAACGAAAAAAGATACGCGTTTTGTTTTTCAAAAAACATTGCATGAAAAATTTCCTTATGCACTCTCGGCCTATCATCCACAAGCGCTATCTTTAGATACAGTGTCCTATCAAATAGATGTAATTCCAGATGCGTATCCTTCCATACAAGTTTCTACTTTTGAAGATAGTTTACTAGATACCCGACGATTTTTTCGTATTTTACTATCCGATGATTATGCTTGTAAATACCTTGTTTTTGTGGTCAACACCTATGATAAAGATCAAGTTTTAGTTTCCCAGCAATTAGATAGTCTGCTTATTTTACCGAATAGAGATAGACAAGAAGTTTCGTATTTTTTCGATCTCCTTAAGTATAATTTAATGCCAGGTCAACGCTTAGAATATTTCTTTTGGGTTTATGATAATGATGCGTATCATGGATATAAAAAAACAAGCTCTACAAGTTTTTCTTTTTATAAAAAAAGTCAAGAAGAACTCTTGTTAGAGGTCAATAAGCAAGCAGAAACTTTAGATAAATCCATGAAAAAATCATTGTCTGCAATATCTGCAATCAAAACCGATTTTGATAAAATGAGCAAACAACTTACGGAAAAAACAAATTTGAATTGGGAAGATAAAAAAGCCTTTGAACAATTATTAAAAGAACAAAAAAACATACTCAATGATTTGAAAAATTTTGCCAATCAAATTAAATCTAAATTGGAAAAAGAAAAACAATTGAGCGAAATAGATCCTACAATTTTAGAAAAAGAAAAACAATTAGAAGCTCTCTTCAAAGAAATTTTTGATGACAACATGCAAAAACAATTAGAAGAAATTGAAAAATTGTTGAAAGAAAATGTTTCACGTGAAACCTTGACTGAAAAAATGGAAAATATGAAATTGAAACAACAGGAGCTGGCAAAAGAATTGAATCGTAATTTGGATATATATAAACAATTGGAATTTGAAAAGAAATTTGATAAAGGAATAGAAGATATTTCAAAATTACAAACAAAATTGGCCCAATTGCAAAAGGAGCTCCAAGAGAAAAATAATGCGGCAAACAAAGAAGAACTATTGCAAAAACAAAAGGAAGCGATGCAAGAATTGAATACCTTAAAACAAGATTTAAATAAATTGGATGCAATGAACCAAGCCTTAAATGAGCCCAATCAATTTACGAATCCTTCCCAAAAATTGGAATCCGTACAAAAGAAAATGAATACCGCAATACAAAAAATAGATGCTCAAAAAAATACAGAAGCCGCTCAAGCAGATAAAGAAGCCCAAGAGGAGCTAGCTCAAATGGCACAATCGATGGAAGATGAAATGGAGTTAGGTCAAGCTGAAGAGCAAGCCGAAGATGCGGCTTCCATTCGTGTTTTACTCAAATCCATTTTACGTACCTCTTTTAGTCAAGAGGCCTTGATGCAAAAATTACAAGCTACCACTACAAATAATCCACTATATCCAGATATCATCCGAGCACAATCGGTTTTACGTACTGAAATTTTGCAAATAGCCGATACTATTAATGCTATTGCGGTACGTCAACCTGCAGTAGCTGTATATACACAAAAAGAAGTAAAACAAGTTTTGTCGTATAGTCGTGATGTTTTAGCCTCTTTGTTGCAAATGAATGAAGTATTTTATCAACGTGCAAATTTGCGAAACAATGAAGCATTAAGTGGACAGCAATATGTAATGACTTCTTTAAATAATTTATCTTTGCTTTTGACCGAATCTTTGGACAAAATGAATAAACAAGCCAAAAAAGGAAAGGGTAAAAATGGGAAACCGAGTACCTCCAATGAAAGTGCAAAATCTGGAAAGAAACCCTCTGCAAAAGATATGCAAGATGCTTTAAATGCGTATTTAAAAGAATTGAAAAAAAGAATGGAAGGAAAAAATTCACAACAAGAGGGAGAAAAAGGTATGCCTGGAATGTCCGAAGCTTTTGCAAGAGCTGCGGCTCGTCAAGAAATGATTCGACAAATGATGCAAGAGCAATATAAAAGTTTGATGTCGAAAAATCCAAAAATGGCAGGTGAATTTAATAAAATTATGGGTGAAATGGAAAAAACAGAAACGGATTTAGTAAATAAAATATTAAACGAACAAACTTTACGAAGACAAGAAAATATTCAATCTAGACTTTTAGAGGCGGAAAAAGCAGATTTGGAACGTGAACAAGAAATGAAAAGAGAATCCAAAGAAGCAAGATCTATGCCCGTAAATTCACCCGCATTGGAAGAATTTTTAAAACAAAAAAACAAAATCAATAAAGATGTGCTACGAAAAGAAATTCCAAATTTAAAAAAATATTATAAAGAAAAAGTAGATATATTTTTTAGATAGTGTGGGGTTTCACGTGAAATATTTTTGGATTGCATCCAAAAAGTAAGTAGTAAGATACTAGATGTGAAATATTTTGGGATTGTATGTAAGATGTAAATAGTAGGATATTGCAAAAATAGATAGTAGGAAGTTCCACGTGAAACGTTTTTGGATTTCATATAAAAAGTAAGTAGTAGAGCACTAGATGTGAAATATTTTGGTACTGAATATAAGACGTAAATAGTAGGATGTTCAAAGAAGTAGATAGTAGAAAGTTCCACGTGAAACGTTTTTGGATTGTATTCAAAAAGTAAGTAGTAGGATACTGGATGTGAAATATTTTGGGATTGTATGTAAGATGTAAATAGTAGGATATTGCAAAA
>JAVVPL010000122.1:0-3714 GCA_036655775.1 Bacteroidales bacterium
GAAAAGTTGATGGCGGAAAATAAAATAGAAATAGAACTCACTGAGGATTTGACTACTTGGGTGAGTGTGCAACAAATAAAAAATTAAATAGGAGGTGTGAGATGGCTAAAACAACCGAAAAAACATGTTACAATGACAAAGAATTAGCTGAATTTAAAGTTATAATTCTAGATAAATTACGTAAAGCGAAGGAGGATTTAGAAATTCTCAAGGAAGCGTATGTCAATAATGGCGAAAATGATATTAATGATACGTCCCCTACTTTTAAAGTGTTAGAAGAGGGATACCAAGTTTTATCAAAAGAAGAAAATGCGCGTTTGGCTGGACGTCAACAAAAATTTATAGCCTCTCTTGAGGCTGCATTGATTAGAATCGAAAATAAAACCTATGGAATTTGTCGAGAAACAGGAAAGTTAATTGATAAGGAACGTTTGAAAATAGTCCCTCATGCAACATTGAGTATCGACGCTAAATTGCAACAAAATAAAAAATAAAGGTGGGGAAAAAGTATTTGCCGTTTTGGATTATTGGAATTGTTTTACTTTTAGATCAAGCATTCAAAATATGGATTAAATTGCATTTGCAGTTAGGTGAAGAAATCTATGTTTTCGATTGGTTTCGTATTCATTTTTTAGAAAATGAAGGTATGGCTTTTGGTTTTAGTTTTGGTGGTGATTGGGGTAAATTAGCACTTAGCATTATGCGAATTATGGTAGTAATTCTGGTGATTTGGTATATTGCTAAACTGATTAAACAAAATGAAAATACATGGCAGATTGTTTCATGGTCATTGATAGTAGCGGGAGCTTTAGGTAATATTTTAGATTCCGCTTTTTATGGACTTATGTTTTCTGAAAGTTATTATGAAGTAGCACAAATTTTTCCAGCAGGCGGAGGATATGCTCCATTTTTGCATGGTAAAGTAGTAGATATGCTTTATTTTCCTTTGATTGAGGGGCATTTCCCTCAATGGTTGCCTATATGGGGGGGTGAATATTTTTTATTTTTTCAGCCTGTATTTAATCTTGCCGATAGTGCTATTAGTATAGGGGTAATCATATTTTTGATAGCACAAAAAAATGTAATTTTTTCAAATAAAAAACCCCTGGCTTAAATTATGATTTCAATTAATCAATTATCGATGTCGTTTTCGGGTAAAACCCTTTTCGACAAACTTTCCTTTATGGTAAATAATAAAGATCGGATTGGTCTTACAGGAAAGAATGGGGCTGGAAAATCTACATTGTTGAAAATTATGGCAGGACAGCAAAGTCCAGATAGTGGTACCATTGTAATTACGACAGGGGATACTATTGGGTATTTGCCTCAAGAAATGATCCCAGATTCAAAAAAAACAATTATAGATGAGGCTTTAATGGCTTTTGAAGAAGCCACTCTATTAGAAGAAAAAATAAAAGAGTTGGAGCATCAAATCATAACTCGTACGGATTATGAATCTGAAGCATATCATCGTATTTTGGTGCATTTGACCGATGCAAATGAACGCTATCAAATTATTGGTGGGGCCAACAAGCAAGCTCAAACAGAAAAAATTTTATTGGGTTTAGGTTTTAAACACTCTGATTTCACGCGTTTGATCACCGAATTTAGTTCGGGATGGCAGATGAGAGTGGAATTGGCTAAAATTTTATTGCGTAATCCAGAAGTGATGTTGTTGGATGAACCTACCAATCACTTGGATATAGAATCCATAGAATGGTTGGAATTGTTTTTACAGAACTATCAAGGGTCGGTAATATTGGTATCACATGATAGAAAATTTTTGGACAATGTAACCAATCGTACTATTGAAATTGTATTAGGTAAAATAGAAGATTACAAAGTGTCGTATTCTGAATATTTAATACAAAGAGCCGAACGTCGAGAAGTACAGCAAAATGCGTATGATAACCAGCAAAAAGAAATTGAAGATATCGAACGTTTTATCGAACGTTTTCGCTATAAAGCCACCAAAGCTAAACAAGCGCAATCTCGTTTGAAAACCTTGAATAAAATGGATCGAATTGAAGTGGATGAACTTGATAAATCGGCTATTTCATTTCGTTTTCCACCCGCTCCACATTCGGGTAAAGTGGTTGTAAATACACATAATTTATCAAAATATTATGGGCCTAAACATATTTTTAGTAATGTTGACATTTGTATAGAAAGAGGTGAAAAAGTTGCTTTAGTGGGTAAAAATGGAGAAGGGAAATCTACTTTTTCTAAAATTGTGGTAGGCGAAATTCGGGATGCACAAGGCGAATGTACCTTAGGTCATCAGGTGAAAATAGGTTATTTTGCACAAAATCAAGCCGCTTTATTAGATGGAAATAAAACGGTTTTTGAAACTTTGGATGATATTGCAGTGGGAGAAATTCGACCCCGCGTGCGTAATATTTTAGGTTGTTTTTTGTTTTCAGGACCCGATATAGACAAAAAAGTAAAAGTACTTTCGGGAGGTGAAAAAACACGTTTAGCTTTAGCTAAATTATTGTTGAGTCCTGTTAATTTGTTAATTTTAGATGAACCTACCAATCATTTGGATTTAATTTCAAAAGATATTCTTAAAAGTGCTCTTTTACAGTATGATGGAAGTTTGATTATCGTATCTCACGACCGTGATTTTTTGGAAGGTTTAACACAAAAAGTGTATGAATTTAAAGATACAAAAGTAAAGATGCATATAGGCGATGTGAGCGAATTTTTAGCAACACGTAAAATAGAGCAACTCAACGATTTGAATAGAGCAAAAGCCAAAGAAAAAAAGGAATCTAAAACGGAGAACATCCCATTGCCTCCACAAAGGGAAAGCGAAATTAATTTAACGCGAGAAGAAAAGAAAAATAAAGAAAGAGAAGAGCGAAAACGCAAAAATCAAATAGAAAAAGTCGAAGACGAAATCGCTCGTTTGGAAAAAGAGCTAGAAGGAATGACACAACAGTTTGCCGAACCTAATTTTTCGGATTTGAAAATGTATGATATCTATTATGAAAAAAAAGCTTTATTAGATAAAAAAATGGAAGAATGGGAAGCGGCTTTAAAATAATTAAAGTTGCTGAAAACCATTTACTATTTTATCTTTTTTCTAGGGAGGTAAATTCAATGAAGACCTTATCAAAAAGTAGGGGAAAATATAAAATTATCAAATATTTTGTTTAACTTCGCGTTTATAAATATACACTTATTTTGTTTAACTTCCCCTTTATCAATATACATTATGAGATTTTTACTTAGTCTTTGTTTCTTTTTGTTTCTGGGTGTATCTTATGCCCAAGAAAATTTACGGGTTTCTTTACGCGATTATGAAAAGCAAAAAATACAAATGTCTTTTCTGGATGCTACTCCTTTGCAAGCAAAATATGATATTGGATTTTATGGCATTGATTTGGCTGTAGAAAATACGTCAACCTATTTAAGTGGAAGTGTTACTTTGAGGGCAAAAGTACTGAGTGAAAGTTTGGATACCTTTGCCTTTCATTTACATACAGCAATGAATATAGATACCATTTGGTTTAGCAAAGCAAATACAAAGCGAACAAGCTTAGCTTTTGTTACCGATTCGCAAACACATGAACGTTTTGTTTTACTTCCTAAGAGTAAGAAAAATGAAGTTTTAGATATACAAGTGGTGTATCATGGTTTGGCAGATTCAAAAAAAGGTTTTCTGACAGGGATCTCTCATAATGCGTATGGAGGAGGTATAGTATGGAC
>JAVVPL010000123.1:0-3698 GCA_036655775.1 Bacteroidales bacterium
ACATTGTCTATGGTGTCAAATATTATAGTGTGGCCGAAAATAAAGGAAATACGGATATTTATTTAATGAAAGCTGATGGATCTGAGGTAACACAACTTACCAAAACTCCGCAAAGTGAATGGAATCTCCAATGGCGCCCTGATGGTAAAAGAATTGCTTTTTTGAAAGCAACTCCTGATCATGGAGCGCAAATCTTTGAAATGGATGTAGAAACTAAAAAATTAATACAAATTAGTTCCGATGTTCAAAGTATTGATGCGTTTGCTTATAGTCCCGATCAAAGTAAAATGTTATTGGTAAAACAAGTACAAGCGCATCCTACTATTGCCGATCGGTATCCCGATTTAGATAAAAGTAGTGGGCTTATTTATAACGATTTAATGTATCGTCATTGGGATGAATGGTTAACTACGATTCCGCATCTATTTTTGGCGAATATTACCGATGGAAAAGTGAGTGAAAAAAGCATAGATCTTTTAAACGGAGAGCCTTATGAAGCACCTATGAAACCTTTTGGCGGTTTAGAACAGGTGAATTGGAGTCCTAATAGTCAATCTATTGCCTATACTTCTCGCAAATTGGTAGGAAAAGAGTATGCGCTATCAACCAATTCGGATATTTATATCTACAATCTCAACAGTAAACAAACCACCAATGTAAGCAAGGGGATGATGGGCTATGATATGAATCCTGTATTTTCACCCGATGGTAATTCTTTGGCCTGGGAAAGTATGGAACGCAATGGCTATGAGGCTGATAAAATTCGTTTAATAGTGCTTAATTTAACTACAGGCAAAAGTACAGATTATACGCAAAATTTCGATCAAAACGCACAAAGTTTGACTTGGGCTGCAGATGCTAAATCTATTTATTTTTTGAGTACACAAAATGCCTGTGCACAAATTTACAATTTAAATTTGGCTCAAGATACCATTTTGCAAATTACTAAAGGGGTGCATGATTATGTGGCGGTGATGCCTAAAGCAAATCAATTGATTGGAGTTAGAATGTCGATGTCGATGCCTTCTGAAATTTTTGCTATTCAAAAATCGGGAGCCGAAAAACAATTGAGTTTTATCAATAAGGATATTTTGGATCAATTAGATATGGGTGCCGTTCAAGAACGTTGGATCAAAACAAGCGATGGAAAAGAAATGTTAACTTGGGTGATACTTCCGCCTAATTTTGATTCGACTAAACAGTATCCAACCTTACTATATTGTCAAGGAGGACCTCAAAGTGCATTGAGTCAATTTTGGAGTTATCGTTGGAATTTTCAGATTATGGCAGCCAATGAGTATATCATTGTAGCGCCTAACCGTCGAGGTTTACCTGGATTTGGTCAAGCTTGGAATGAACAAATTAGTGGAGATTATGGGGGACAAAATATGAACGATTATTTATCGGCCATAGATGCTTTAGCCAAAGAATCGTATGTAGATGTTAATCGTTTGGGTTGTGTTGGGGCTAGCTATGGCGGATTTTCTGTGTATTGGTTGGCAGGGCATCACAATAAACGTTTTAAAGCTTTTATTGCACATGATGGGATGTTCAATTTGGAAGCTCAGTATTTGGAAACCGAAGAATTATGGTTCGTCAACTGGGATTTAGGAGGACCTTATTGGGATAAATCGAATGCTATCGCTCAACGCTCGTATGCCAATTCTCCTCATAAATTTGTGGATCAATGGGATACGCCTATTTTAATTGTACAGGGCGAAAAAGATTATCGAATTGTTACTTCTCAAGCATTGAGTGCGTTTAATGCGGCTTTATTGAGAGGAATACCTGCTGAATTACTTGTATTCCCTGACGAAAACCACTGGGTACTTCAACCTCAAAATGGTATACTTTGGCAAAGACGTTTTTTCCGTTGGTTGGATAAATGGGTAAAACAAAGTTCTGAAAGTGAATTGGAACAAGCCTACCATGCCGATAAAAGTAAGGGGGCAAGTTTAGATGCACAAAAAAAGGAAAGTAGTAAAGAACAAAATACAGAAACACAGGTTTCTCAATAAGCAAAGTGCTAATTAAAGTGATACGAAGCACTATTTAGCATGCGAGCCTTAGTATATCTTAAAGAGAGCTAGTATACAATACTAGCTCTCTTTTTTTTACGAAAAGATTTTAGCTAAAAAATAAACGGTCTGCATTTTCCCTAGTTATACGTGCTACCTCTTCAATTGACAGCCCTTTTATTTCAGCGAGTTTTGCACCTATAAGGGGAATATAGGCACTTTCATTTTCTTTTCCACGGTAAGGGCTTGGGGCCAAATAAGGGGCATCTGTTTCTAAAAGCATTGCATCGATGGGTAGCGCTTTGACCACTAAAGGTAAGCTACTGTTTTTGAAAGTAAGCACCCCTCCTATTCCTAAATAAAAACCTTGATCTACAATTCTTTGAGCCTGTTCCACGCTTCCACTAAAGCAATGAAATACACCTTGTAAATTTTCATTTTTATAGTCTTTGAGAATTTGCATGCTTTCCTCAAAAGCTTTGCGAACATGAAAAATTAAAGGGAGATGATACTGAATGGCCCATTCAATTTGTTTGCGTAAAACTAGTTTTTGTTCTTCTATAAATTGGGTTTCCCAATATAAATCCATCCCTACTTCTCCTATGGCGTAGTAGCGAACTTTGGGAGAGTGCAAAGTTTTTTCTAAAATTGCTAACTCTTCCATATAATTTTCTTTTACTTCGGTAGGATGTAGACCGATGGCTGGAAAACAGTAAAGAGGATAGGCTTGACAGTGCGTAACAACACTTTCAATGGTACTACTATCTACGCCAGGTACAATGAGTTTGTTTACGCCTGCAGCTAAAGCTCTTTGCATACAATCCGCCCGTTCTTCAGGGGTTTTATAAAAATCAGCATGGGTATGCGAATCGGTCCAAGTCAACATTTTTCTTATTTTTTTGCGTAAGTTTCAATAATTTTAGTAACTAATAAAGGAAGTCCTTCGGCGGATTTTTGTTTGATATGATATACTTTATTGGATCGCGTTGATATATTGGGTTCGGCTGGATCCACTAAGTATACGGGAACATCGGGACGTATATACTGAATTAAGGATGCGGCTGGATACACTGCCAAGGAGGTGCCTACTACAATAAAAATATCGCTGCTTGATACAATATCAATGGCTTTGTCGAGCATAGGTACATTTTCGCCAAAAAATACAACAAAAGGACGAAGTAAGGAGCCATCGGGATGTCGCTCTTTTGGATTTTGTTCCCAACCTTCCAAATCAACCAAAGCCTCTGGATGTAAACTACTGCGTAATTTGCGTAATTCTCCATGAAGGTGGGTCACTTTCGTACTCCCCGCTCTTTCGTGTAAATCATCTATATTTTGAGTTACCACTTCAACGTCAAAATAATTTTCAAGTTGTACTAATGCTAAATGTCCTGCATTGGGTTTCGCTTTATATAATTCCTTACGTCGCATATTGTAAAAATCGATCACTTTTGCTCGATCGGTGGCAAGTGCATCGGGGGTACAAACTTCTTCTATTTTATAATTTGCCCATAAGCCATCACTATCTCTAAAGGTGGCAATACCACTATCGGCAGAAACTCCTGCGCCTGTAAAAATTACTATTTTCGTTTTCTTCATTTGTAAATTAATTTGAATACCATTTTTCAGAATGAATAAAAAGTATAAAATCTGCATGCTTTTTTTAAGCCAATACTGTGA
>JAVVPL010000124.1:0-3608 GCA_036655775.1 Bacteroidales bacterium
AGCGCCCCATACTCCAAATAATTCCCATCCCCCACATCGAACCCTCCCCCAGTCGTCGGATAAGTATAATTGCTTATATATCAATATGCTATATCTAAATAATTTCCTCATCTATTTCTTAAAAAAATCTTTCTATTTTCCTTCCCATCCTCTCTAATTCCAAGTAAAAAATCTAAATTTTCCCCCAAAATTTCTCACCCGTAAATAATAGCAATAGGTTAAAAACAGCACTTTTTAATAAAAAAGAGTAGTTGAAAACTTTTCATTTCAAACTGTCTGATTTTGATAATTATTGAGTATCTTTGTGTGAAAACAGTTGTGTAATTGTATTTACAGCTGCTAGAACGATATACGTACGAAATAAACAATAAATCAATGCTGGGAGTTTCTCTTTTTTCAAGTGCAGGCATTGCAGAGCAATATTTACGAGATACAAATATAAATATTGTTGCTGCCAATGAATTATTGGTTGAGCGTGCTAATTTATATCAAGCGCAATATCCTGAATCAAAAATGATTTGCGGAAATATTTTAAATAAAGATGTTTTTCAAATGCTTGTTGATTCCACGCCTAAGAAATTAGACTTTTTGCTTGCTTCGCCTCCATGTCAAGGGATGAGTGTTGCAGGGAAAAACCGCAGTTTAAAACAAATGTTAACGGATGAACGTAATTTTTTGATTTTTAAAATTATTGATTTTATTAAAATTAAAAATCCCGATTTTGTTTTGATAGAGAATGTACCTACTTTTTTTAAAATAGAATTACCTTTTGAGGGCAAATTACTAAAAGTAATGGATATTCTTCAATCCTTATTTGGAGATAATTATATTGTTGAATCGGAAGTATTCGACACTTCAGAGTATGGAGTGGCTCAAAAACGTACTCGTGCCATTATTAAATTATACAAAAAAGGAAATCGTTGGGGAAGCCCTATAAAATCGGAACCGATTACAGTACAAGAAATTATAGGTCATTTGCCAAGTTTAGAAGCAGGCGAGATATCGGATATAAAATGGCATTTTGCTCGTAAACATTCAAAAAAGCAAGTAGAATGGATGCAACATACACCCACAGGAAAATCAGCGCTTGAAAATGTGGTATTTTATCCACAAAAAGAAAACGGAGAACGAATCAATGCCTATAATACAACTTACAGACGGATTAAATGGAATGAGCCTGCTCCCACTATTACCATTCGCAATGATGCAATTAGTTCTCAACTCAATGTACATCCTGGTAGATTAAAATTCGATGGAACCTATTCAGATGCAAGAGTGTTGACCCCACTCGAATTAATGTTATTATCTTCTCTGCCTGCTCATTGGAATATTCCCGACAATACCCCTGAATTATTGATACGCAAATGTATAGGAGAGTGTATCCCCCCTTTATTAATAAAAAAAATTGTATCTCAAATTCATAAATAATTATGACCCTACAAGTAGAACGTCCTAAATGGATTTTATATAGACATACCAATAATTTTCAGTTACTTTGCCATCTTGCCCAAATTTTAAAATCATATTCTAAAACCACCATCAGCAAACAGGAAAAAGAACGCTTAAATTTACATTTACGTGAATTAGGGTTGTATAATGAACGAAATGAAGCTCTTCCATTGGATGCCATTAGTCATAAAATCAATCAATTATCATACTATATGTTTGGCTATCAAAGCAAAATAGAGGGTGTAAATCGATTTATGTTTAGTCCTTTGGGTAATTTATTACTTAAAAATAGAGAGAATAAAGAAAAAGTAGCAAAAATATTTTTGACCATGCTTTGGGCTCTCCAATATCAACACCCTCATGGAGGAACCGATAAAAAATTTCAATTGTATCCTTTCCGATTACTCTACAAACTGCTTTCAGATACAAGATTAAACAATCAATTATATGCTTTTGAAGTTTCATATCTCGTTGTTTTCACAGAAAAAATAACAGAAAAAATATATGAAAATCTTGTGCAAAAAATACTTAATTTACGAAAAGTATCCAATGAAAAACTAGCAATAAAATTTCAAGAAGATCGGCATGCGTATGTAAATTCAGCGTATGAATGGGATTATTATGTTTCTTCATTATTTCAAAGTGCAGGAGTTTTAGATAAAGTAGAAGGGGAATTAATTTGCAAATTACAACATGGAAATACAAATACGTTTAGAAAAATTACCAAAAATACGGTATCAATTCCTAAAAATTTAGTTTCATTTGTTCATCAGCTTGAAGCCCAGTACTCCTATCTCGAAAAACCATTATGTTTAAATGATCCTGAACGATTGCAAATAGATGTTATTAAAGAAATTTATAGTTTTTATCCAGAGGTGTTACTCCATGCCATTGGCGAATCATCCCCAATGAGTAAATTTTTGGAATTGCCAAAATTGATAGAACAATATTCTAATAATCCAAAAAATAAAACATCTTATTTATTTGAAAAAGTATTAGTTGAAGGATTTAATTTATTTTATAATGTAGAGGCCAAGGAAATGGGAGGTGCGGGACATACCGATATAGAATGTTTATATTTGACAAAAAAAAGGAAATTTGCAGTAGAATCAAAATCCACAGCCAATAAATTATCGGGCATAAATGTGGGTAGATTGCGTGAACATCGGGAAGAAATAGGGGGCGCGTATACCATAGTGGTAACTCCTCGATATGTTCCCGCAGCCAAAAGAGATATTATAAATACGCCAAATGTAATTATTTTGGCAAGTACCTTTGCCGAATATCTTTATAACTGTATAGATCACAATATACGAGAAATTGATTATGAAGATTTTGATACTATCATTACTGCTAATTATGGAAAAGATATTAGTAAAAACATTTCAAATTTAACCATTTCAAAATTTGCCGTAAATAAATAATTACATGATTACAATTACCAATGAAAATAATATGCAATTGATGTCGAGATATCCTGATAAATATTTTGACCTTGCTATTGTGGACCCTCCTTATGGAATTTTAAATAAAACGGCTCGTGGAGGGGATCACAAATTTAATAAAAGTGAATACAGTCAATGGGATGTTAAACCCAATAATGAATATTTTGATGAATTGTTTCGTGTATCTAAAAATCAAATTATTTGGGGTGCAAACCATTTTGGCCAATTATGGGCTCGTAGCGAATACAATAAAGGATTTATTATTTGGGATAAAAATCAACCTGAAACATTAAATAATTTTTCAATGGCAGAAATGGCTTGGTCATCATTGGATAAACCATCTAAAATATTCCATTTTAGTGTACGAAAAAATAGAAATAAAATACATCCAACCCAAAAACCTGTTGAATTATATCACTGGTTATTGAAAATGTACGCCAAACCAACGGATAAAATTTTAGATACCCATTTAGGTAGTGGAACCATCGCAATTGCTTGTTATCAAGCAGGTATTAGCCTTACCGCTTGTGAAATCAGTAAGACTTATTTCCAAAAAGCTTTAGAAAAAATAAGAGAAATTGTTCCGTCCGATGCCACTCAAATAGACGACCATATATTTTCAGCTGTTTTATCAACACCCGCTACTTTATCTGGGAGCTGTCCGTCCCCCTCTGCACCCTATAAAGTGCGTGCCACTGGCTGCTGAAATCGATC
>JAVVPL010000125.1:0-3148 GCA_036655775.1 Bacteroidales bacterium
ATAGATCTCAATCTTTTTCCTTTTGGCGGCACTTTAGAATCAAACGGGTACACCTCGGAAGAAACCAAACTGGTAAATGAAACACGTAAAATATTACGTGATAAAAACATACAAGTTACAGCAACGGTTGTTAGAGTTCCCGTCATGGGAGGTCATTCCGAATCCATTAATATTGAATTTGAAAATGAGTATGATCTCAAGGATATCGATCGATTGTTGAAAGAGATGCCCGGTATAACAGTATTAGACGACCCCGCCCGGCATGAATATCCGATGCCTTTTTTTGTCAAAGATAAAGATGAGGTATTTGTAGGCAGAATTCGCAGAGACGATTCGCAGCCCAAATCACTAAATATATGGGTAGTAGCCGACAATCTACGAAAAGGTGCCGCTACCAATGCGGTTCAAATTGCCACTTTACTATGTCAGCAAGGATTGGTAAAATCATAATTACCATAATTGAGAAAGTAAAACCACTTGAGAAGTGCCATGTTGCCAAGTCGTACCGTTCCATTGCGTGAGCGGCTGCAACGGCACCCCGCAACCACTTCGGATGTGATTTTACAGAGGAATAATCTAACAGTTCAGTATAAAGAATCGTTCACTTTTTTAGCCACAAAGCCAAGAGAAGTGGCGAGGAGTATAGTGGAAGACGCGACGGCGAAGCCGGCACGCCCTGATGCATTATTTCATCAGCCACAATCCGAGGATGACCATGCCTATACAAAGAAAAAATGAGAGCGAAATATATAAAAGAGCGAAGCTATAGGCTCCTATTTTGAATAAATTGACGATTTCCAATGAGAAAGTGGAAAAAGTGGTAAAACCGCCACAAAAACCCACTACTACTAAATAATAGCTCCAATGAGAAGGATTTTTATAGAGACATCCCATCAGCAATCCAATTAGGAAGCACCCCAACGTATTGGCAAACAGGGTGTTCAGTGGAAATCCTTTACTGTGATGTTGAAAGGTTATAAAAAGTTGTGATATTCCATAGCGGCAAGTGCTTCCCAAGCCTCCGCCAACCAGCACCAAAAGAAATTCTTTCATCGTTTAACAGCCTCAATATTCAGCATTCATTTACCTTTTAAACAGTGGATCGTAAGAAAAGGCAAAAATAGTGTTTTTACTGATTTTGATCACAACTTGATTGAAAATTTCTTCAATCGTTCATCTAGCATAGTTTGCGGAATAATTTATTTGACCATATTGGCCACGACATTGATCATTTGTTCCTTGATATCACCTTTTTTTTATCACAATGGAGGCTTCCCATACGGCTGGCAGAGAGGTAATTTCCCTCATATTTTTTCACCTGTTTTCCGCATTGGGGCACCCTAAAAATTTCGAATTATAATTTGGTAGAGTTCGAGTTGTTGCTCATCCATGTTTAATAGTCGGGATTTAGTTTGTTTGGATTCTGGCAAAATGTGTAATTTATTTGACACCTATTGTGCGTTAATTCCGCAGCTTGTTTAATGGATAATGTTGATATTGACATAAAACACGTTCTAACTCTTTATAAATGCAATACGCTGTGAAAGATATACAAATATGCGCTTCTATTCTGTGGGGTAATGGATGATAAACAGGGCGTATTCTCAAATCGTTTTTCGACATCCTAAACGCGCGTTCTATGTACCACAAATTGCGATAGTTTTCGGTTACCTCCTCGTCTTTTAGTTTTGTATTGGTTGATATATCCCTTTAGTTCACTCCAAATAGCATCTTGTTGGTATTTATCATAATCAATACTAATATTTACTTCACCTTCCAATTGAAGATACTTGTTGTAGCCTCTATTATTAATACTTGACTTTGTTAAGCCACGTATTTATCTGTTTTTCAATTTTTTTCAATCCATATTTGCGATTATACGCATCTTTTTGGGCTCGGTTGTCTGTGTAAGCTACAAGCAAGCGGGAGATGTTATTTTTGGTATAACTTTTAATCGTCCCCTCTCTAAAATGACTCTCTCTTATCTTTTGTTTGATCGCCTCCGTTTCATTCTTAATTCTTGCTCCTAAAATATATTTACAGCCATGTTCTTGCAAGGCTCGGATATTTTCCTTGGAGAGTAATCCCGCATCAGCATTGATCATAGGCATATTCAAACCAAATTTTAGGCTGATCTTCTTTAAAAATGGAATCAAAGTATGTCCTTCATCAATATTACCTTCAAAAATATCGTAACCTATCGCATAACCGCCCAAATCCACTAACAAACCTATAAAGATTTGAGGACATTGATATTTGCCGTCTTTACTAAATCCTGTTTTGCATAAATCATCTTCATCGCTGGCTTCAAAATACAAGGTGGCCATATCATAAAATACAATACTAATATTCTCATGTAAAACTCTTTTAGTATGATTAAAAGCGATTTGTTCGACCTTATGTTTCAATTTATCCAACAATCGATAAACCGCATCAATATCTATATTAACTCACTGATAACAATATAGATACTTACATGTTTTGAGTTTGCTTAATGGAAAAGCTAATCGAGAGATTACTAAATGGTGGAACAACTCCTCTTGAATAGCTCCAAAGCCAACATAGTCGTAAATCTTCCCAAAAATCAAATCGGGACCAAGAGTACGGATGGAAGCATTGCTTAGGGCAAGAAATGCCTGTTCGATTGTTCCATCTGTTTCAAAATCAAATAATTTAGGTTGTGGTGTCAACTTTTCAATTTCACTACGAGCTATGACTTCCAACTCCTCTGTTTTCTGCTGTGTGGTAGCACAACCAATCGTTTTGATAATTTTGTACTTACCAACTGATTTGAAAATGATTTGTACAGAGATACTTCCGCTTCTATTTTTTAGTTTTCTAATAAACATATATTTTTTGCAACACCCAATTTGACCGCAAAAATGAAAAATCAATTTGTTATCATATTGTTGCAACAACAGTACGGAAAACGAGAAAAGTGTGTAAAGGTGGATTTGTATCTACTTCTAATTTTATTTTTATACTCTTTTATATTTGAAATACAAGATTATAAGTATATGTATCGTTTTTTGCCAAAGTAGCATAGCGTGCTACATCTGAATTGGTATCTGCGCAAAGAATAATACCGATGGTAGGATTGTCGTCCGTTCCTTTCTTGAATTGATCATACATTTGTAAGCACATGTCC
>JAVVPL010000125.1:3158-3545 GCA_036655775.1 Bacteroidales bacterium
GGTCAATTAACACAAAGCATTTTAAGATGTAATTATAGAAAACCAAATCAATAAAATAACCATTTTTTCTGTTTTAATGTGCTGCTGACATGCCATAAATGCGTATCCTTTACCTAATTCCATTAAAAAAATTGCAAATTATTAATGATAACGGCTGCCAATTCTGGCTCGGTAAAGTCAATATTTGACGACAACCCTAAAAATTCAACCACCAAAGGGTTTTTGATAAACTCTAATTTATCTTGTTGAAGGCATCTTGTTTTTTCAACCATTTTTTTCACCACAGGTTCTGTATTTTTTGAAAGTAAAAGCCGTTCATAATATTGTGTACTGATATTTCGGTCTAATGTGCGCACACTCCACACTTGTTCTACAGCTTCTTTAAGG
>JAVVPL010000126.1:0-3511 GCA_036655775.1 Bacteroidales bacterium
ACCTTTAGGAATTTTACCACCTAAATCTGTATATCTTTTGGGATTTTTTAGGAAATCTACAATTTCCATAATTTCCACCTTCGCTTCCTCTAATCCCGCCACTTCATTAAAGGTGATATTCACACTCGTATCCTTATCAAATAACTGAGCCTTAGATTTGCCGAAATTAAACATTCCACCAGCACCACCAGCACCGCCGCCACCGCCACGATTCATCATACGAGCAAAAACAACCCACATCACCACCAACAACAAAATAGGCCATAAAAAACCCATTCCATCATCCCAAAAACTTTTACGTTTTTCAGGTATAGGTTCAACCATGGGCGTATTTAATATTTTTTCTTGCTCCACTAAAGTCTTTCCCGTCGTATCTCGCGCAATCATATTTTGTTGCGTTTCTATTACTTTTTCTTGAAATGCCTCTAAGGTCAAAAATTTATAAACATAAAATTTATTATTCGTTTTCCCATCGGTATTCCGTAGTTTTTTATAAATAGTATCCTCATAAACTTTGGAAGTTTTAATATACACTTCTGCAAATTCATTATTGACAACCAATATTTTTTCTACATCTTTTCGTTCAAGCATTTGCTCTACAGCATATAAAGAAGTATCATAACTTTTAGGTTCCCAAAAGCTAGTAGATGAAAACTGCAGATATAAAAATAGAAGCAGCAGAGCCGCATATATCCAATATATATTGAATTTTATTTTTTTACTTTTTTTCTGAAAATTCTTTTTATCCATTTTATTCTATTAATCTTTTTTATGTTATTTTAGAGGATTTTACATTTAGTTTACATCATCATAATGTGTAATAATAGCATCTCCCCACAAGTCCTCTAAACGATAATGTGCACGCACGCTTTCTTGAAACACATGCACAATAATGGAACCATAATCCAACAAAATCCACTCTGCATTTTGATATCCTTCAGTATGCCATGCACGTAAGGATAAGTTTTCTCGTAGCACCTCTTCCACGCCATCGGCAATAGCCATAACCTGAGTAGATGAAGGAGCATGTGCAATTATAAAATACTCAAAAGAGGCACCCATGACTTCTCGTAAATCCATACATACCAAATCATGCGCCTTCATATCTTGCATTTTCTCAATAATCATTTCTAATTCCGATTCTGCAAATTTCCTGCTCGTTTTTTTTGTTTTAGCTACTTTTGTTTTTGTAGTTGAACCCGTGTTTGTTTCCCCTTTTGTCAAACGAGATTTTGTTGCAGTTTTTTTAGGTGTATCCTCAAGCTTCACTTTTGCTTCTATTGGCACTTTCGTTTTACTGGCACTCGTCTTACTGGCACTCGTCTTACTGGCACTTGTCTTACTGGCACCCGTCTTACTAGCACTTGTCTTACTAGCACTTGTCTTACTGGCACTTGTCTTACTAGCACTTGTCTTACTGGCACTCGTCTCTTTCGATTTTACCGTAGGTTTTATTTCTTTCTCTATTTCTTTTGTCATTCTCTAATTTATTCTTATCTCAATCTTTGTTTTACTTATATCAAGGGATCCGTTTGCAATAGCATCTGCAAACTTTCAGTCCAATGAGGAATACTAATATTGAAAGTTCTTTTTATTTTATTTTTATTTAACACACTATATGCAGGTCGTTTTGTCGGCGTAGGATAATCCTTACTTTCAATAGGCTTCACCTTACAATTCAATTTTGCAAGTTTCATAATTTCATTTGCAAAATCATACCAACTACACACTCCTTCATTTGAATAATGATATAATTCAACACCCTTTGAATGAGCCTGCAATTGCCCAATAATACAAAGGATAGTTCGTGCCAAATCTTTGGCATACGTGGGAGTTCCCACTTGATCAAATACCACAGATAATTCAGTTTTTTCTTTTCCCAAACGCAACATCGTTTTCACAAAATTATTTCCAAATGCAGAGTACAACCAAGAAGTTCGAATAATAATTGCTTTATTTGCATACTTACGCACCGCATCTTCGCCAGCCAATTTGGATTTACCATACACGCCTACAGGACAGGTTTTATTTTCTTCGGTCCAAGGCAAGAACCCTTCTCCCGAAAAAACATAATCCGTTGAAATATGAATCAAATACGCATTATATTTTGCAGCCACTTTAGCTAAATTTTCAACTGCAAATTCATTCAACAAATAGGCTTTTGCAAGGTCTGTTTCCGCCTTATCTACCGATGTATACGCGGCACAATTTACAATACAATTTATCTGTTTATTTTGTACGAAATTTTCTATTAAATCCAATTTGCAAATATCCAATTCGTCCACATCTGTATAAAAACAGGTATGCGCCTCCATTGCTCGCGATAATGCTTGCATTTCTCGACCTAATTGTCCATTGCATCCTGTAATCAAAATATTCATTATCTATCTATATGCTTAATTAATGCCAACACCAAAATATTCGATACCCATGTCGGCTAACTCTTTCTTGTCGTATATATTTCTACCATCAAATACAATCGGATATTTTAAACGATTTTTTACTTTTTCCCAATGAGGATATCTAAATTCAGTCCATTCTGTTAATAAAAATAACACATCGGCTCCCTCCAAGGCTTCATATACCCCTTTGCAATATTCTATTTTATCCCCAATGCGTCTTTTACACTCTTCCATAGAAACGGGATCATGAGCTCGTACTTTACAACCCGCTTTAATTAATTTATCAATGAGCACCAAAGATGGAGCATCCCGTACATCATCCGTTCCAGGCTTAAACGATAACCCCCAAAACGCCACGGTTTTATTGGCAATATCTCCTTTAAAATAATTTTCAAATTTATTGAACAATAAACTTTTTTGTTCATTATTCACCTCTTCCACCGCCTGCAACACACGCATACGATATTTATGATTTTGCGCTGTTTTAATCAAAGCTTTTACATCTTTGGGAAAACAAGACCCCCCATAGCCCACACCTGGATACAAAAACTTAGTTCCTATACGACTATCACTTCCAATCCCCTTTCTTACCATGTGAATATCCGCACCTACCAACTCACATAAATTAGCGATATCATTCATAAAACTGATACGAGTCGCCAACATGGAGTTCGCGGCATATTTTGTCATTTCAGCAGAAGGCACATCCATAAAAATAACAGGATGTCCATTCAATGTAAAAGGTTTGTACAAGCGTTGCATTACTTCCTCTGCTCGACTTGACTCTACACCTATAATAATACGTTCTGGAAACATGAAATCTTTAATTGCCGATCCTTCTTTCAAAAATTCAGGATTTGAAACCACATCAAAATCCAAAGATACTTTTCTTTTATCTAATTCATTTTGTATTATTTCTCTTACTTTTTGTGAAGTTCCCACTGGGACTGTACTTTTGGTCACAATCAATACATAATTTTCCATATTTTGACCAACCTCTTGAGCCACAGCAAGCACATATTTTAAATCCGCACTTCCATCTTCATCAGGAGGTGTACCAACCGCACTAAATATCACTTCCGCCCCCTTCATTGCATCTTTTAAACTAA
>JAVVPL010000127.1:0-3504 GCA_036655775.1 Bacteroidales bacterium
TGTCTTTCCCCATTTGTTTTGCAAGCACTCTTGCAAGTTTTCTTGTCGTATAAGTCGCACTGAAATATACGAGTTTAATTTTTGAAATTTTCATAAAATACAATTATTTTTGATCCTAAAATATGCAGAATCTTTGCTTACACAATGCCTAAGCAAAGAGAGCTTTCAAATACCCCATTTATTTAAAATTCATTTGAACCTACCCCTATTCTTTACAAATAATATCCCTTATTACTCATTTCGGAGGCTTGCAACAATGAAAATTCAGCATGCTTGAGCGGATAATCCCAACAACCCATTTGATGATATATAGATCCGCCAAATCCCGTTTTAAACTTATATAAACCATACATAGGATGTGAAGGTTCTGCCTCTGGGGCAATTCCAAACAAATCATATTCACTACATCCATACGCCTTCGCCATTAAAATAGCCTTCCATTGCATGGCGTAAGTTGGCATAAAATTACGCATTATCGCCGAAGAGGCTCCATACAGATAGGTAGCTCGATGACTAGATATCAGTAAAAACATCGCAGCTAAAGGAACATTATCCACGTAAGCAATCAATAATTTAACATGAACTGGCAATTTGTTGTCTTCCATTTTGGCTGCCAATACCGAATAGAAATATTTAATATCATTTAGGTGTAAGCCATTTCTTTGGGTTGTTTCCACATAGAGATCGTACCAAATTTTCAAATCTTGAATAGTTCCCAAGCGAACATCCACCCCTTTTCTTAAAGCGAGACCAATATTGTAGCGAGTTTTAGGTTTCATCCGAGCCAAAATTTCGGATTCCGAAGCATTGAGATCTACAATAATTGTATTTGCAGGCAATATATCATTATTCGATCGCATTAAATTGCCATTACGCGTATCAAAATTGAGTTTAAACTCTTGATATTTTTTTTCGGGAGCCCCTAACCATTTTCCATCTTTAGAATAATCCGAATCCTTATTCCAATGCGAACACCAATTCAAATCATAACGAATAGCCATACATTGTTTGGGCAAATACGAACGCAAGGACTCCGAAAGCTCTTCCAAAAACAAGCCTTGATTTTCCTCCGAAGGTTCTACCTCAGGTCCATAAGGCACGTATGCCACGCAATCCTCCGAGTTGAAATATTGCAAAAACAGTAAGAAGTCGGCTCTTGTATAAGAATAGCCTCCCACGTTAAGATACAAATCACTATTACGCGCTTTATAATCAAAAGCAAACGATTGCAAACCTTGTTTTTGTTTTACGTGAGACCAAAATGATGTTTGTTGAATAATGGGTGTATCATACACATCAATGATGGATTTTTTTTCTATATTCAGTTCCATTATAAATCTGAGCTAAAGCTATTTTATCTGAATTACAAAGATAAGACTTATATTGCAATAAGTCAAATACGCTGAGTTTGTTTTCATATTTGTAAATCCCGAAAATAGCTGTCCATATAAAGTCGCTTGTTTCCAAGGGGAATGAAATAAATCTTCGGCTCAAGAGTCTAAAAAATAAACCTTAAACAGTTTCTAAATAAAATAAAATGCTTACTAGTTTAAAAATGGGGGTATATTATCATTTTTTGGCAATCTGTCTCAAAATTTTCTCGAACAATAACAATAAATATATCTATAAATTTGGCAATCTAAATATTTAGTATTTACTTTGTATTAAACAATTGTTTAATACAAACGTTTAAAACATGAATGAGAACAGACAAACAACAGAAAAAGAAATAATTACAATAGCCAAAAAAGTATTTTTAGAAAAAGGATACATGGGGGCAACCATGCGAGATATTGCACAAGAGGCACATATTAATTTGGCAATGTTGAACTATTATTTTGGAAGCAAAGACAAACTTTTTGATATCATTTTTGAGGAAACCTTTGCTTGTATGACCCAAGATATTCTCCCTCTTGCTCAAATGGAAATACCGATGTTAGAAATGATGAATAAATTTGTAAGTATCTATATTGACGGATTTATTGCCAATCCCATTATTCCAGGATTTCTCTTTAGTGAAGTGCACAATAATCCCGATCGATTATTAAATAAGTTTTTGTCAAAAACGGATATCCATCAATTTTTGACTCTCTATCAAAAACGATTTGAACAAGAAGTAAGTCGAGGAGAAATTAGGCCCCTCCAAGCGATGGATTTTATGATTAGTGTGATTTCTATGTGCGCTTTCCCTTTTGTTGCTAAACCTATTATTGAAGGCGTATTCAACTGTTCCGATAAAGAATATATGAATATGATGCAAACACGAAAAGCTGTCATATTAGATACCGTACAGCGTATGTTAATTCCTTAATATAAAAAATGTAAGTAGATACATTAATTTTTAGCTTAGTAAATCATGCAAAATTCTATCAATAGTTATAAAGTAGGCATAGATATTGGTTCTACCACTGCAAAAGCGGTAGTATTGAATACGAGTGGAGAAATCGTATATAGTGAATATGTACGTCATAATGCCGATATTTTTGTTGCGACTACCAATGTGTTCAAACACATTCAAGAAAAATTTGAAGATGCAAGCCTCGCTTTAACCATTACAGGTTCAGCAGGCATGGGTCTTTGTGAGCGTTTTACAATTCCTTTTGTACAAGAGGTAGTAGCCACCGCACGAATTGCAGAAACGTATTTTACGGGTGTATCCACCGTCATTGATATAGGCGGAGAGGATGCAAAAATTATTTATATAAAAAAGGGCAAACCAGCCGAAATGCGAATGAATGGCAATTGTGCAGGAGGCACAGGCGCTTTTATTGATCAAATGAGCGTACTCCTCAATTGTTCGGTGGAGGCGATGAATACGCTTGCTCAACAAGCCACTAGCCTATACCCTATTGCTTCTCGATGTGGTGTATTTTCCAAAACCGATGTACAAAATTTACTAAGTAAAAATGCGAGCAAAGCCGATATTGCCGCTTCTGTTTTTAGAGCTGTGGCCATACAAACCATTGCCACCTTATCTCATGGTTCCACAATAAAACCCAAACTTTTATTTACAGGGGGACCGCTAACCTTTATCCCCGCTTTACGTAAAGCATTTATCGATTACTTGGGGCTTAAAGAAGACGATTATATTTCTTCCGAACGCTCCCCCTTAATTGCCGCATGGGGTGCGGCCGATTCCAAAAACGGACTTCGCACCACGGCTAAAGCAATATGCACCCTCTTGGCCAACAATCATAGCACCCTCCAATCCAATCGTCTCCCAGCCATTTTCAACAATACCGATGCTTTACTCCGATTTCGTCAAGAAAAACAAAATAATACAATTTCGCATCTCAGCTTAAGCAAAGGCAAAATTGAAGCTTTTTTAGGTATAGATTCGGGTTCCACAACCACTAAAATTGTGCTGATAGATGCACAAGAACATATTTTATTTTCTTATTATGCCTCCAATAATGGAAATCCTTTAGAAGCCGCCAAAACAGGCATACACACCTTAGCCAAAGAATGTGAACGTGTAGGCACCCAATTAATAATTAAAGGCAG
>JAVVPL010000128.1:0-3500 GCA_036655775.1 Bacteroidales bacterium
GTCCGGAAAGCACATAAAATAATACATTCATAAATTTATTTTTTTGGGTAATTAATTTATGTATATTAAAAAATAAAAAAAACCGCACACAGTCAATGAGTTGTAAACTCTGAATTATTTATTTTCTGAGGTTACCTGCTTTTTCAAGTTTCTTCTGTGTCCAAAGGACGACTTTACATGAAAGCGAAGCCTACTTTCCTAAGCTTGAGTGTCCCTCAATAGCTTATCTGTTGAGTTTACAAACTGATATTTGAAAGATATGCGGTTGTACGTAAGTGCAAATTAAATAATAGAACGTTATATAAAATTAATTGAAATCTTATAGATTCAACATTTTATCTATATCATTGAGTTTTTGTAAAAGTTCTTTACTTTTATAACTTTCGATCCGTTCACTTTTTAACGCTTTAAAAGTATATTGTAAGGATACCATGGCCAATAAATCCTGTCTATCTTTAAACGCATAATTTTTAGAATAGGTTTGTATCCTATCATTAATTTGTTGCGCTGCTTCTCTAAATAGGGCCTCATCTTCGGAATCTACTACCAATTTATAGGGCCTATCTGAAATGGTAACAGTTATGGAGAGCTCACTCATTACTTTAACTATCTAAGAGTTTAATACACTTGTCTATTTCCCGCACTAACTCGTTTATGGCTTGCTTTGCCTGTGTCGAATTTTTTCCTGTGGTGTTCACACTACCACCTATTTTTAATATACTATTTTCGTTTTCTAGTTTTATAATTTTTTGGTTGTTGTTTTCTATAATAATCACTTGTTCTTGTATTTTGGCATTTAAAATTTGATTTTGATGTTTTAATGCCAAAAAATGCTCACTAAAAGTGTGCACCTTGGAATCAATATTGTTCAACAAAGAAATTAGATCTTGCATGCTAATACCTAAATTATTTGTACAAATGTAGATAAATTATTTGGGATAGACAAGAATTGTTGAAAAATCTAGTTTTTTTTATAGACTGTAAGCGTGTGGTATTTAATGTAATATTTTAAAAATCAATTCTTTTAATAATTCTCCACCCGAAGTCGTCGAGGAGTTATCCACAGCCTTTGATTTTAAATCATATTCTTTTAAAAGAAAAATAATTTCTATGCTTTTGTCGTAAGAGTAGTTTTGAGCTAAAATTTTGTAATCGTTTATAAAATAAGGTATGATACCCATGGCTGCAATAAGTTCACTAGGCGTTATTTTATTTACTTGATTATGATAGATCAATAATTTGAGAAAATAGCTATACAAAACAGGAATAATTTGCTGTATAGGATGTTCTTTGGAGTTTTCTGCAAAATAATATATAATTTGTTGTGCTTTAAAAACATTCCGTACGCGTAGTGCATTTTGTAGTTCAAAAATATTATAATCTTTGCTAATGCCTATAAAATATTCAATATGTTGATCATTAATTTCTGTTTCTTTTGGGATATTGATCATTAATTTACTTAGTTCGTTCACTATCTTTCCTAAGTCGTTGCCCAAAGATTCAATAAGAAGAAGGGTCGCTTTGTGTTGTATGCGGTATTTTTTGTTTTGTACATAATTTTGTACAAAAACAGGTAGTTGATTTTCTTTTAGTTTAAGCGAATCGAAAACACAAGCTTTTTTATCTAAAATTTTACTAATAGCTTTGCGTTTATCCAATTTTTTGTACTTATATGCGAATACTAAAATAGTGGAGGGTAAAGGGTTTTTTAAATATTCAGTAAGTAAATCTAATTGCTTTTCTAACACTTGCGCTTCTTTGACAACAATAACTTGGTATTCGGCCATCATGGGATAGCGTTTAGCCATAGAAATTAGCGTATTCATATCGGTATCACGCCCATAGAGAATGGTTTGATTAAAATCTTTTTCGCTTTCAGTCAAGATCGTATTTTCTATATGTTCTACAATGAGGTCTATAAAATAGCTTTCCTCTCCAGATAGGAAATAGAGGGGGGCAAATTTTTTAGCATCTATTTGTGCGATAATTTGTTCGTAGGTGATTGCAGCCATAGTCTTTGATTTTAAAAGGGATTAGGGAAAAATGAAAAAATACTTTTATACAGAACCCATAGAGCAAATCCCACAAAGAGAAGAGCCCACACAGGTGCTGGAATCGCAGTTAATTCGGCTAGATTTTTAGCATCTCCTGCCGCTTTGGGCGTTTTACAACTAATAATAAGAAGTTGAAAACTTGAAATAAGTGCTTCGGATAGAAAAATAAAGGCAATAAATACGGCACATCCGTAAGTCAAAATAAACGAACCATAATAAAGCACCAATGCGAGTAATAGGCCAAAGGTTAATCCCCAAAAAATACCATACAGATTGCGAATAAAAAACAATAAACAAAAAAGAGTAATACCCAAAATTCCAAAAAGTAAATAACTCTCTTTGTTCAACGAAATTAAATACAAAGAGGAATAGGCTGATAAAATAGAAAATGGATAGCCTGCCATACTTGTAATCCAACGGCTGAACCCAGAGGTGGATTGCGTAGTGGTTGTTCCCGCAGTATTACTAAATAATTCAATGGTACGTACTTTGCCTGCACTTAAAAGAGCAAATAGAGCATGTCCAAATTCATGAATTAAGGTATTGATAAGACGGAAATATTTGCCAACCATTGGTAAACGAGATACAAAAATGGACAAAAATAACATCCAATAGAATAGAAATTCTTTTTGTTCAAATAGCTTTTGCATCTTATTTTTGCATTAGGTTATTCAGTATTTCGCCTAATTCGTCACTTTTAAGATTTTTGTGAATAATAATACCATTGGTATCCAACAAAAAATTGCTAGGGATGGCACTTACGTTATACAATTTGGAAATTTCCCCGTCCCATACTTTGAGTTCGGATACCTGAGCCCAAGGTAGTTTGTCATCTGCAATGGCTTTGTGCCATTTGGCTTTTTCGTTGTCAACACTCACACTTATAATATCAAATCCTTGATTTCTATACTTATAATAGAGAGATACTAAACGAGGGTTGGCTATACGACAAGCTTTACACCAAGAGGCCCAAAAATCAATAAACAAATATTTCCCTTGATATTTGTCGACAGTAATGGTGTCGCCACGTGTGGATAAAATACTAAAATTAGGTGCCTGATGATTAATGGAGGTGCGTTGTACGGTGTTGAGTGTGGCACGCATTTCCATAGTCATGGGTTCTCTGGCAAGTCCGCCTTTTTCAAAGGCATTGACAAAAAAATCTAATTCATTGATATCCATAAGATGCGCCAAATGGTAAGAAACTAAGTATACAGCGGCTAAAGAATTGATGTTTTTTTGAGCATAACGTTTGATACAAGCTAATTTCTTGCGATGAAGATCTTCGGCACTTTTTTCTATTTTTTTCAATAAATCTTGTGCATTATACTGTTTGGAAGCTCGATTATAATCCTCTTCTATCAAATTGAGCTGATAGTCAAATTCCATAAGTTCGGCTTGAAGTCCATTGTATATTTTTTGTTCTTTTCCTCCTAAAATTTGAAG
>JAVVPL010000129.1:0-3426 GCA_036655775.1 Bacteroidales bacterium
TTAAATAACAAAGAGTCCTTTATTAAAAATGGAGTTTGTGCATTATTCGGATTTATTTTCACTTCAATAAAGACAAATATACTGTCTTTGCTGCGCATTTCTATCTCTTTAAATTCCCTTCCTTGCATTCCGTCTACATTCAGGTAAAAATAGCTATTTTCTCCTCCTGCTAATTTGATTGTTGAGATGCGTATTGGTTTTGCATTGCGATTGTAGATCATTAAACGGTAGGTTGCACTCCCTGTCTCAGTAAACAGGGTGTCAAATTTGACACTATCAGTGCTAAAACTCAAGGTGTGTTTGGGGTCAACGGAAAAATCCTCTTCGAGACAACCGAGTAAAGTCGCCAAGAAGAGGATAAATGGGAAATATAAAGTAAGTTTTTTTTGTTTCATGCTAAATGAGTAGTGGTGCGGTTTTTACCGAATAAGAGCGGTTCTCTTTCGCTGTTATTTAAACGCTCAATAGCCTTATTTATTGCTTTGAGATTATTCTCGGCTACTATAATATTTCATAAATTGAGCCCGTTCGTATTTAGATTGATCTCCCAATGTGTTGGCGTTAAGCATTCCCCTAAAATTTTCAATGGTTTTGTATCCTTTTGTGAGCATCCATTCTTCGATGTAAGTATTTATTTGTGAAATAATCGTATTACCATGTTCGTATATGGCACTACATACTTCCACAACTTCTGCTCCGGCTAATAACATTTTAATAGCCCCCTCCGGTGTGTGAATGCCTGTTGAGGCTGCAATGTCTATTTGTGGGATACGAGCCGATGCAATGGCAGTATATCGCAATGTTTGTGCCAGATCTTGCGTTGTACTAAATATATTTCCCGATGTGATTTGCAGGGTATCGATGTTAATGTCGGGTTGGTAGAAACGATTAAATAATACAACAGCTGCTGCGCCATTTACTCGTAGAAGTTCTATTACAGCAATAATATTAGAGAAATTTTGTCCTAATTTAAAGATAATAGGAATTTTTACGACTTTTTTTAGGGACAATAATATATCTAAATGGAGGTTCACGTATTCTTGTTGATTGTAGTTTAACCCGGTTTCATAACGGTGAATATTGATCTCTATCGCATCGGCTCCGGCGTTTTCTATTTGTGCTGCAAATTCGCCCCACCCCTCATTATTATAACAATTTATGCTGGCAATGATGGGTATTGCAACCTCTTTTTTGGCACCTTTTATCAGATCAAGGTATGCTTCTACATGATTGGCTTTGACGTACGTTTGCAGGTAATCGGCAGCTTCGGGAAACACTTCCGTTTGCAGCATTTGTGCCGCTTGCTGTGTAATTTGTTCTTCAAAAAGAGATTTTAAAACAACAGCCCCTGCTCCTGCTTTTTCGAGGGCAACAATTTTTTCAACACTATTGGTGAGCCCACTGCTTGCCACGATAATTGGGTTAGAGAGTGATAGTCCTGCATAAGTAACATTTAGGTTAATCATGGTTTTTTATTATTTAATGTTATTATTATATTCTCGTTCTCCAAATATTGCACTGCCTATGCGTACCAGTGTAGATCCTTTTTCTATGGCAATTTTATAATCAGCAGACATTCCCATAGAGATTTCTTTGAAATAAGGATTTTCTGCAAAATATTTAGTTTTTATGGTGACAAAGAGTTGTTTTAATTGTTCAAATTCATCCGATATGATCGAATAATCGTCGCAATTTGTTGCCATACCCATTAATCCGCAAATGTGTACGTTTCTTAATGATTGTATCGCATTATTTTGTAGCAGTTCTGTGATCAATTGTGGCGTAAAACCATATTTACTCTCTTCTTTAGCAATATGTATTTGTAATAAACAATCGATTGTACGGGTTGCGTGTGCAGCCTCTTTATCGATAGTATAGAGTAAAACCTCCGAATCTACCGAATGTATCAGGGATATAAAGGGGATAATGCTGCGTACTTTGTTTGTTTGTAAATGACCGATAAAATGCCATTTAATATCCTTGGGTAGTGTTTTCTCTTTTTGAAGTAGTTCTTGTACCCTACTTTCCCCAAAAACTCTTTGTCCGGCATTGTAAGCCTCCAATATGGCTTCGTTAGTACAAAACTTTGAGACGGCTACCAAGTTGGTTTCTCTTGGCAGCGTCTCTTTGTAATAGTTTATTTTTTCTGAAATTTGAGCCATTAAAAATATGAATTTTTATGATTCTAATACTTTTTCTATTTCTGTTTTTTCCTCTTTGGGAGCATAGGGAAATATATCCATTAGTGCTGTTTCGGTAATAGAGGCTATTTCATAATCAGCCAAAGTACCTTTCATTCCTTCAAGAAGGTTTTTTAAGGCTTCGGGAAAATCCGATGCTTGTATCAATGCATAGCTGGCTACTTTTTTTTCTGCGCCCGATTTTTCGTCTAAAGTAACAAAATTAACTTTTGCTTTATACCATCTATCGCCTGTTTCGTTGGTAAAAAGTTCGTGAATATTTGCTCTTCTGATATTGGGAATTGAAAATTCGCCGGACATAAAAGGGGATATTTCTTCGATTATTCTTGCTTCTGCCTCGGTAAAAGAGAGCGCATCTACCAAATAAGGTTCTGTTACCTTTTTTTGTAACCCGCTTTCCATTGTTTTCTCATACTTAACTTTACATTCAAACCAATTGTTCATCATTGTTTTTTTTCTTTTAATATATTATTTTATCTTCTTTGTTTTTCCAATCATTAAATGTTACGATTGATTCGTTGTGTAAAATTTGTGCAGATGGTAACTTTCTGTCAATTGGTTTTAATGCGATTTCATCGTATATAAATGAGTCATCAAAATTTATCTCTTTGGCATCATTTTTGGTATTACCATAATAAATTTTATCGATATGAGCCCAATATATGGCACCCAAACACATGGGGCAGGGTTCGCATGAGGTGTAGAGTGTACAGCCCGTAAGATCGTGTGTTCCTAACTTTTCCCCGGCGGTTCTTATCGCTCTTACTTCGGCGTGAGCTGTGGGGTCGTGTTGTGCCGTAACTCGGTTTACTCCTGTTGCTATCACTTCATCTCCTTTTACTATGATGGCACCGAATGGTCCTCCTCCATTTGCTACATTTTCATTTGCAAGTGCAATTGCCATACGCATATATTGCTCGTTACTTTCCTTTTTTTCCATTTTTAGTTTCAATTGTAATAGATTTAATGATCTCCTTTATATATTTTAAGATTTCGTCTCGTCCTTCTCTCTTTTCACTTGAGGTGATAAATATTGGGGGGAGCTCTTCCCACCTTTCCAATAAATTTGCTTTGTATTTATTCAGGTTGTCGATCAGTTTTGTTTTTCCCAATTTATCACTTTTGGTAAATACAATAGAGAAGGGTATTTCATTTTCTCCCAGCCATTCCATAAATTCGAGGTCTATTATTTGTGGTTCGTGACGGCTGTCTATCAGAACAAAAA
>JAVVPL010000130.1:0-3383 GCA_036655775.1 Bacteroidales bacterium
TCTTCTTTCCCTAATATTACATATAATTTACGAGCCTGGATTCACGTAGAAGGGGATGTAAATATACAGAATGATAGTTCGGAAATTATTAGCCTTACGAATATTATGGTAAATACGCCTTATATTCCTCAATTTGATTATTTGGAAGGGGCTCTTTTAAAGAGTGGTGATGATGAGTGGCAGGTGCGCAATGCAAACGAAGACTATCGAACTTGGCTTCGCCCAGATTATGTCAAAAACAATCGGATCTCTTTTTGGCAATATGATGGTAGTTGGCAGATGAATACAGCTAATGATTTTTTATTTTCTCGTCCTATTTTTATGCAAAAGGGAAAAACCTATCAATTTGATTTTTCTGCATATAGCATAGACAAAAATGTATTTAACAGTTTGGAAGTATTGGTAGCCTACAATGTGGATACAATCTCTAAAGTAATCACATTAATAAATACCGATTCGGTAGATGATATGCGTTTTAGAAATCAAAAAATACAATTTGTTGCCTCCTGTGATAGTGCGTATTATTTAGTATTTCGAGTAAAGAGCAAAGCAAAAACATCGGCTCTAAATATAGAAAAAATAAAAATCAAAGAGGTGTTTCCTACCGATTTGTCAATTACAAAAATAGATTCTCCTCTAGCGCAAAAAATAGAATATACAAGCGAGGAACCTTTTTTAATAGAAATTACAAATACTGGCAGTCGTTCAATTCTAAATAGGTCTATACAAATCAGTGCGTATGTTAATGCTGAAAAAGATATACAAGAAAATTACACTCTCAGTTTACAAGCAAATGAATCCAAAATTATACGTCTTGCTGGAAAATTGAATTTAAAAAATCTACATGCTCAGAATGGCGTATTCCCATTATCAGTAACGGTTTCTATGGATGGAGATATGGATAAAACCAATGATACTTTATGTCAATCTATGGTTGAATTATTGGTCATCCCACCTTATTTCCCAAATTTGGGGAATGCAATATTTCCTACTCATGAAGAAAACTATTGGACGAGTGTAGATAAAAATCAGGATGGCAAAATTTGGGATGCTTATTCCGATGACCATGCACTTGTCTTTGCTTATGGAACAGAGTATAATCCGATTGCTACCACAAGCGATTTGCTATGTAGTAGACCCTTATTTTTAGATTCTAATATAGGATATAAGATACAATTTTATACGCGAGTAAATAAAGGTGAATTTTCTTTACAGCTAGGGATTTATCAAAAAATAGGCGATACTCTACAAAAAGTGGATAGTTTATCCACTGAGCAAATCCGTTCAATTACTTATAAACGTTGTCTTGCCGAATTCAAACCTAAGAAAAAAGGAATTTTTTACATTGGTTTTAGCCTAGAAAATAATTCTTCTATTAGTAATAGAATTATGATCGATCAGTTTTCTATTTGCAAAGGATTAAATTCCGACTTTAGTTTAACAAAAATATTGAGCCCAGGGAATAAAATATCACATCTAGATAGTTTGCCTTTTGGGTGTGTTGTTTTTAATAATGGGAAAAATAAAATTGAAAATATCGATATATATTATCAAATTAATGAGGAAATTCCTACAAAGCAAAGTTTTGATTTATCTTTTGAAAGTAATCAAGAAAAATTTGTTTATTTTTCGGATTTAATTTCATTTGTGGGTATTACACCCTATAAATTTTCTATTTGGGGAACATGGGCCGAAGATGAAAATAAAAAAAATGACACTTTAACTATGGATTTTCAGTCTTTAGTTGCAGATACGTCTGTGTATTATTCCGCAGATGGCGCAAGTGAAGGGTGGGTGGTTTTGGATCAAAATAGAGATGCAAACAGTTGGGAGAAAAAAGGAATTGGATTTCAATATGTGCCGATTAATGGAAAAGGGGCAAATGATTATTTATTATCTAGACATTTTACTTTACAAGCAGATACGTTATATGCGTTTGCTATATCTACCCAAAATATGGCAAGTTCAAAACCTGCTAATTTGCGTATAGCCTTAGGTCAAGGCAATCATCCTCAAACGCATACCAGTTTGTTGGCAGATCTTTATCAATTTGAACGTACGCCAAACTATTATTTCCCTGATTTGATGTATTATATTCGAGTGCCTAAAGATGGAGATTATGTAATTAGTATGCAAGCATACGATTCAACGGCGGCCATAGAAATTAATAATATCCGATTTAATAAACAAAATCCTCAGCATCTTGCAATTGATTTGGCCGTAACCGAAGTGTTAGAGCCCAAAGGGGCAAAAGTGTTTGGCAAGAAAGAAAAAGTAAAAGTAGAAGTGAAAAACAATGGGATTTTAAGTGCGCAAGGAGCCAATATCTATCTTCAAGTAGGAGAAAAAATATATACTAGCTATTTAGATCCTTCACCTGAATTTCTAAGTAATACAAAAATTTCATTTGCCTTTTCTGATATTGATTTAAGTGAAGTGAAAAAACATGTGATTACAATATTTACCAATCAAACGCAAGATATAAATCGCCTCAACGATACCTTGAAATTTACGATAGAAAGTTTGCCTATTCATAATATCCGATTGATGAATATTGTAGATCCATCCTCTGGCGAATTGACAAATGCTGAAAATATACGAGTTTTAATTAAAAATGAAGGAAAGGGCCCTATTCATTTTGTGCCTTTGCAATTGCTTATCAACAATGAAATAATGGCATACGATACGCTTAAACAAGATCTTAATCAAGGCGATTCGCTTGTATTTACGTTTGCGCAAAAATTTAATTTTTTAGCTGCAAAAACATATCAAATACAAATACAAAGTCAATTAGTAGATGATATCGAACGTGCTGGAGATACGGTTCGTAAAAATGTGGTTAGTACTAGAATTCATCCAGATGCTGCAGTGATAGCCATTCTTGAACCTATTGATACTTTACTGACTACTTTTGAAAAAGTGAAAATTAAAGTAAAAAATTACAGCATGGTAGATATGTTTGATATTGCAGTGGTATGTAGTTCCGACACTCAAACCATAAGAGGGACTATCCCGAAAATTGCAGCCTTAGATAGTGTGGTTTATGAATTTGCAAATCCATTAGATCTACACACCTTAGGAGAGCATTGTTTAGTGGCCTATACATTGGTTGATAAAGATGCGGATCCAAGCAATGATACTTGTTGTAAAATAGTCAAATCATTGAAAGCCGATCTTGCGCTGCTTGCGATTATATCTCCTAAAAGTGGTTTAAATTTGGGCGAAGAGGCAATTTGTGTTCGTCTCAAAAATAAGGGAGAAGTTGTTATTCAAAATATGGTATTATATTATCAAATAGGAGCTACAATAATTACTGAAAAAAGTCTTGCTGCTTTATCTTCTATGGATAGTATGGAATATACTTTTAATACATTATACGATTT
>JAVVPL010000131.1:0-217 GCA_036655775.1 Bacteroidales bacterium
CCGAAGATTTTTTCACAAAAGATTTGTGTACCAATGCCAGTGAACGCTATCAGCGTTTAGTGACAGAGTATCCCGAATTACTTCAAAAAGCTTCTTTGAAACACTTAGCCTCCTATTTGCTTGTGACCCCGGAATCATTAAGTCGGATTCGCGGAAAACTTAAAAGCAGATAATCTATGTTTCAAATAGACCATCCCCACTATCATGGCAGTTAGAA
>JAVVPL010000131.1:243-3282 GCA_036655775.1 Bacteroidales bacterium
CAAATGGAACCGAGAGCCAGATGCCAATATTTCCCCACATTTTTGGAAGTAACCAAAAGGTCATGGCCAGAAAAAGAAAGCCTCGTAAGATAGCAAACATCATTGCTATTTTGGATCTTTCAATACTTTGATAATAACCGATACAAACAATGTTAAAGGCAAAAAACATAAATCCAAGAGCAAAACAAGGCATTCCTTTAATGGCAATCAGGTAAGCTTCACAATGAGGATCAAGAAACATAGCAATTACATACCTGCTAAAGAAAATCATAACAACAGATGTCAATATCCCACCTATCAAGCCTACCCGTAAAGATAATGTAAAAGCGTGTTTAACACGCAAATAATTACCATTCCCGTAATTGTAACTAATGATAGGTTGGGCTGATTGTGCCACCGCATTGTTAATCATAAAAACAATCGGGTAACAGTAACACGCCACACTAAAAGCAGCAACACCTTCTTCTCCTAACATATTGATAAACACATAATTTCCAATTAAGATCATCATGGCAATGGCAACCTCTCCAAGTAATGCCGAAGAACCAACTTTTATTTGGGAACCAATATTCCGTACGGTCAAACTTTTTATACTCATTTTCAGTCGGTAAAATTTCAACGTTTTTGAATATCGGAACATGTAAAGCAATACCAGAATTCCTCCCACCGTAATAGAAACGGAAGAAGCCAAAGCAGCTCCTATCAATCCTCCCTGTAAAGGAAAAATAAACACATAGTCCAGTATTATATTGAGTACTGCTGCGATAGCACTACACATCATGGCATAGTTAGGTGATCCGTCCAAGCGAATAATAAACAAGCCGATACTTTCTAAAAGTAAAAAGACAAAACTCGGTGCAATAAAATAGATATAGTCCTTTACTAACGGCAACAAACGGGGCGTACTACCGAAAATTAAAGCTGTTTGGGTACAAAAAAACATGACCAGCACTGTAATCAGCATCATCGTCAATGAAGCCACGATAAAGGCCTGTGTGATATTGATATTGGCTGCTTTTGTTCTTCCTTGCGATAAGTGAATAGAAGCAACCACTGAAGCTCCTACCCCAAACATGAGGGCCAATCCTGTAGTAATCATAAACAACGGCGCCGCAATATTGATCGCTGCAAGCCCGTCACTGCCAATACCACGACCAACAAAAATGCCATCGGTAATCGTAATGGTAGCCGTCAATACCATTCCAATAAGAGTAGGAAAAAACAATTTATTGAATAATTGAGTAATATTCATTGTTCCTAAATCAATGCTGTCTCTACGATCTCTTTCCATTTTTCACTTATATTTAGAACACAAAAATAGAGAAACTCTTCTCTCTGAAAATTGATCCATGCTAAGAAATAAGGCGGATATAAAAATATTGACCGAATAGATTCGTCCTGTCAATCATTCAACAACAGGCATCCATAAAGTAGTAGCTCATGTTATTTTCAGGAGAACAGAAGTAAAACCGTTCTTTATGTTATTACGATTAATTTTTATTATTTTTGCAACTCAATTTTTAATAAAGAGATCCTTAAAAACAAATTTATTTAGTATTTTATAGCATTAAGTCAACAAAATTTAGAATCACATTAAAAAAAATTAAGGATGGAATAAATTGGTAAAATTATAGGATTAGGTGTTGTTTTGACAACCATCTCTTTCCTAACATTTGCGCAAAAGTGCAACTACAAATATCAAGGTATAGATACAATAAGCGGTGCGCAATCTAAAGGGATTACCTTTAAGGTGGTAACATCATGGTAAGCATTAGGATTCAACCAAAGTGGAGATAAATAATTGGATAGGAAATTCAACCGTAATTTCAACCAATATAAGAGAAATTTGCCATAAAGGGGATTTTATTTGTTTTAAGTTAGCCAATAGACAACTTTATTCCTTCCGCCCAAACAACAGCATACGGAATATACAGCCGATTCCTGACAAAATACGACATTACAAAAGAAGCATTAGAAAAATTTCAAATTCACCTATTCCTTATATTTGAATGAATTTTGGTCTCACAATTTTTGAAAACGAATTTTCAAAAAAAGGAACAATATCTATTGCTGTCCGGTAAAAAGAGCTGATTTACACAAAAAGGGTTGATACCATAACCCCCACCCAAAACGGATTACTTTTGTTTTGAACAGAAACAAAAATCCTATGCGCAAAAAACACATTTTACCGGACCGCCGATTTACACACAGTTATTAAATTTACTCAATCGAAATTCTATTCGCCAATTAGCTCAGGTATCAAAACAAAATTATGATATGAAGAAGTTCGATGGCTACACGCATCTTGTAACGTATTTATTTGCTATGGTAAATCGTTATGGTTCTATACGAACTTGTTGTTGGAGTGCTTGCTAACGCTAAATAGCCCATTTAGGAATTTAATATTGTATCAAACGGAGCCCATTTTCCGATACCAATCATCGGCGCAGTTGCGGCTTTTTCGGAGATATTTACCAACAACTTTACCAAGAATATAGAGGATTTTTATCGGACAGTCGCAAATTAAAGTCGAAAATGCGGAAGCTGTACATTATGGATTCAACTACTATTACTTTGTTTTGCAATATTTTAAAAGAAGTTGAACGAAATCCCAAAAATGGGAAAAAGAAAGGTGGCATCAAAGTACATACGGTAACGATTCAATTTGAAAAGGGACCGTGCTTGATTCGATTTAGTTCAGCGGCCAAACACGACCATTTGTTGCTCAAGGAAAGTTCATTAATCGAGTGAAGTTTTATCGTATTTGATAAAGTTTATGTGGATTATAATCAATACGAAAAAATTAATAATCATATATTACAAAATTAAAAGAGAATGCTCAATTTGAAGGTGTTGAAGAATTTAATATTCCAGAAAAAGCGAGTACAGGAATCTTAAAAGACGAAAAAATTGTGCTCAAAAAAGGAAAAACAGAGCATCATTGCCGCCGAATTGCCTTTTGGGAGGATAAAAACGGGAAAACAAAAGGAAAATTAACCTGTTTTTTAACCAATAATTTTGATATTGAGGCAGATGAAG
>JAVVPL010000132.1:0-3232 GCA_036655775.1 Bacteroidales bacterium
TTGCAAAATTTGCACCTAAACGATACCGATGGGCATCCCCATAAGCAAATAAACGCCCTTGCAACATTTTGTCTGGCGAAAAGCCAATACCAGGTACTACATTGGCAGGATTAAAAGCCGCTTGTTCTACTTGTGCAAAATAATTTTCCGGGTTTTTGTTTAATTCCAAAATACCGACTTCAATAAGTGGGTAGTCTTTATGTGACCATACTTTGGTTAAATCAAAAGGATTTTGTTTGTGATTTTTTGCTTGTGCTTCGGTCATAATTTGCACACACATTTTCCACCGAGGAAAATCGCCTTTTTCGATATGTTCAAATAAATCTCTTTGCGAATATTCTCTATCAGTACCTACTATTTTTTCGGCTTCAGCATTGGTAAAATTATGAATGCCTTGCATCGTTTTAAAATGAAATTTTACCCAATGGCGAATTCCTTCCTTATTGACAAAACTAAAGGTATGACTGCCAAAGCCGTGCATGGAACGCAAATTTTGGGGAATACCTCTGTCCGACATTAAAATCATTACTTGATGTAAACTCTCTGGTGAAAGCGACCAAAAATCCCAAGCAGCAGTAGCACTACGCAAATTCGTTTTTGGATCTCGTTTTTGTGTATGTATAAAATCGGGAAATTTTAGTGGATCTTTGATAAAAAATACGGGGGTATTGTTTCCAACTAAATCCCAATTGCCTTCTTCTGTATAAAACTTAATGGCAAAACCCCGTACATCCCGTTCTGTATCGGCTGCTCCACGTTCTCCAGCCACGGTAGAAAAACGAAGTAATAAATCGGTTTTCTTTCCAAGGGTAGAAAAAATGGCGGCTTTTGTATATTGGGTAATGTCTCCCGTAATTGTCAAGGTACCAAATGCAGCCGTTCCTTTTGCATGCACTACACGCTCAGGAATACGTTCTCGATTAAAGTGACCTAATTTTTCCATAAGCCACACATTTTGCATTAATGCAGGACCGCGTTCTCCAGCGGTTTGAATATTCTGATTTTCAGAAACTGGCGCACCTGCGGCAGTAGTCATTTTTTTCTTTTCCATATTTTTAATTGTTTAATAAAATTCATCCCAATTGGGATGATATATTTTTATTTTAGATACCAAAAATAATAAAAATTAATAAACAATAAAACTATTATTAAAAAAAAAATCCATTATCAACATCTTCGGGTATATTTTTTTGAAATCGCCCATTTATTTGTATCTTTGGCAAATTAATTCACCAATAAAAAAACACCATGAACACACAAACGGTACCCACCTTAGATCTTGCCCGATATTTAGGTAAATGGTATGAAATTGCTCGTTTCGACCACAAGTTCGAGCGCAATATGGTAGGCAATATGGCTGACTATTCTTTACAAAAAAATGGAATGATAAAAGTGGTCAATTCCGCTTGGCTCTACAATCTTCAAGGACAGTATAAAACCGCTATTGGCAAGGCCAAACAAGTGGATCCAGCGGAACCAGGTAAATTGAAAGTAGCTTTTTTTCTTTGGTTTTATGCCGATTATTATATATTTGAATTAGGCGAAAACTATGAATATGCAGTTGTTGGAAGTTCTTCTCCAAATTATCTTTGGATACTTTCTAGAACTAAAACGATGGATCAATCTATACTTGATGGTATTTTGGGTCGCTTAGGCAAAAGAGGGTATGAAGTTTCAAAATTTATTTTTGTGACTCAATAGATTTTAGAAATATTCATACAGCTATTCTATATTTAAATAAACATCTAAATTATTCGATGATGAGCCAAATTTCATCATTATTAGAAGTATATGTATAATTATTTTTAATTTATACACTCTACTATTTTGTATTTTGTGTATCTTTGCAAAAAACAATATAGTATAGCACTAAATGGAAGATTTTTTTATAATTCTAGCTTTAATTTTACTAAATGGCTTATTTGCAATGTCGGAAATTGCATTAATATCAGCACGAAAAACGAGTTTATCCAATGATGCAAACAAAGGGAATAAATCGGCTCAACGCGCGCTCAAATTATCTAACGAACCTGATAAGTTTTTATCCGTAATTCAAATTGGAATTACATTAATAGGCATATTAACAGGTATCTATTCGGGGGATGTATTAGCCTCGGATTTTTCAATGATTTTAATAGGTTGGGGGATACCTATTTCATATTCTCATAGCATTGCACAAATCCTCATTGTTGTATTTGTAACTTATTTATCTATAATTTTAGGAGAATTGGTACCTAAGAGAATTGGACTCTGTATTGCTGAAAAAACGGCAAAAATGGTAGCCTACCCAATGTATATTATTTCTCTTATAGCCTCCCCTTTTGTTTGGCTATTATCCAAAAGCACTTCTTTTATATTTAATCTTTTAAATATAAACGCCTCTGAAAGTAAAGTGACCGAAGAGGAAATAAAAATGATTATTCAAGAAGGAACCGAAGACGGAGAAGTACAAGAAGTGGAGCAAGATATTATGGAACGGGTATTTATGATGGGCGATTTAAAAGTGAGCTCCATTATGACCCATAGAAATGAAATAATTAGCTTAGATATTAATATGAGCAAAGAAGAAGTTTTGCACATTTTGGAACAACATATTTTTGAGGTTTATCCTGTGGGAAATGGGAACATGGATTCTGTAATTGGAATTATTTCGCTTAAAGATTTAGTTTTAAATATTTGGAAACCAGACTTTAAACTTTCCCAAGTGGTACGTCAAGCCGTCTATTTTTATGAAAGTATGAATGTGTATAAAGTTCTTGAACAAATGAAAATACAACAGACGAGTCGCGCTTTAATTTGTGATGAATTTGGAAGTTGTCAAGGGATTATTACCCTAAAAGATATATTGGAAGGATTGGTTGGCTCAATTCATAGCATTAATGAAGAACCAGATATTGTTAAACGTAATGATGGAGAAGAATGGTTAATTGACGGACAATGCTCTTTCTATGATTTTTTATCTCATTTTGGAAAAGAACATCTTTATGAAGATAATGATTTTAATACATTAGGAGGATTGATCTTAGAAGTACTAGAACATATTCCAAATGTTGGAGAAATAATACAATGGGATGCTTTTACTTTTGAAGTCGTTGATATGGACGGCATCAGGATAGATAAAGTATTGGTTTCTTTTAAAAAAAATTAAGCATTCATTGCATCCACTTTATAGTCGCGTTTAACAATGAAGAAAAAATACATTCGATACAACTATTTATTGCTTATTTTGCTA
>JAVVPL010000133.1:0-779 GCA_036655775.1 Bacteroidales bacterium
TTTATAATTTTATGGCACTGATTCCGCACCTCTATTTTATAAAAAACTCGACTCTATTATACTACTACCTACACCTACCCTTCCTAATATGACTCGTCGTTTTTCTGTTCAAGTTATAGCCCTTAATGGACAAGCATATAACGAAACATTACCTCTAAGTTCACTCACATTTAACGTACTCAAAAATCGCAAAAATGGACAAGGAAATTTAAAATTAGTGTTGGTTCAAGATCGATACGGAAGTGAAATAACTTGGAAGGTATATGGTCCAAACAACACGATTGTTGCCTTTGGAGGTCCTTACGATGATTTGAAGAGCAATACCACCCTTACTTTAAATGAAAATATTCCTATCCAAGAAACGGGCTGTTATTATTTTGAAATTAAAGATAAGGCAGGTGATGGAATCAACAATGGTCGAGGTGTAGGCTCTTATGATATTACCGATGAAACAGGTGCTGTTTTGGCTAGTAGCAATGGTAAATATAAAAATGGAGAAGTTCGCTATTTTAGTATGTCTAAAGGATCTTCGGTGGAAGAAATTCAAAATACAGCAAACCAAGTGAGTGTATATCCTATTCCAGCCAAGCAAATACTTACCTTCTCTTCGGCATCTACGATGCAAGAAATTAGCATCTACAATACTACAGGACAACTTCTTAAAAGCATTTCTACTCATGGTAATCATGCGGAAATACGTATAGATGATTTGAAAAACGGTCTTTATATTGCAAAAATAATTACTGATGAACTTGAAAAGATGAATAAAAGTGAAAAAC
>JAVVPL010000133.1:817-3068 GCA_036655775.1 Bacteroidales bacterium
TTATTAATAAATAAGTATTTTCAATACGTATTGAAAATGTATTTTCAATAAAAAAGGCAGTTCTATGAACTGCCTTTTTTATTGAATTTTTGAAATTAAATTACGCAACAACAAACTTAAATACCTCTGGTTTTGCGTTCTTTCTATTTACATTAAGTATATAAACTCCAGGATGTAGAGAAGGAAGAATAAAGCGATTACTTAGTTGGGGATATATTCCTATTTTCTGCCCTGTAATCGTATAAATTACTAGGTTTTTAGGCAAGGAAAAATGAGGATCGGCATCAAATACATACTGCCCATTTTCAAAGAATAAACACGAGTTTTGCGTAAGTTTGTCCGAGGTTTCAATTGCAGAAATCACCAAACTTGCGTTCAAAGGAATTACATCGCCCACGCCTTGTATATCATAATTTTGATACAACAAACTGTGATTGGATTTATATAATTTAATATAGCCCGAAGGTGCTTTTAAGCCATCTTCCGCTTTATCGGTAATTTCCAAGGAATAAAGGGTATCTTTTTTTAGCTCCAAGGTATCGTAATACACCTCGCTTCGCTTGTTAGGAAAGGGGCCTCTCACATAGACTACCTCCCCTTGTAAGGTTTTTAAGATAATTTGATTTTCTTCTCCCCATAAATCGGGTTTAAATTCCATATATATTTTTGTCGTACTCTCTAAAGCGCCATTAAATTGGAATTCTATTGAATTTCCAGCAAAAGGTTTTTTATTAATGCCATTCAAAAGAATGGTACACGTATTATCTAAAGGTTTTAAAGTATAGGCTTTGGTAGGAACTACAATATACTGATATGTAAATGGAGCAATCACACCTGTCCATTGTGCACTCTGCGTATTTCCATTGATTTGAAATTCAAAACTTAAATTTTGTATGGTATCTAATCCCTCATTTTTAACATAGAGCTTAAAATATTCTGAAGCATAGCGTTTACTAATCCCTTCGCTAGCTATACGAGCTTTTACAGCAGGAATAGCCTCGGGCAATTTATGCGCACTACCTATCACATTTAAAATTTGATGATCGGTTTGTTCCAAAAATGCTAGCACTTGCAAATCGTGCATATTGGCAGGGACTTCATGATAAGCCGCAGGCACTGTATAGGTATAGGTTTTAGTGAAAGTATTTCCTTTTTGAATACTTCGAATAGTGTCTCCATACAATCCAGTAAGCATATCTCGCATCATGTAGACATGTACATATTTTTTTTGATTTCCCGCTTCATCCCCAGCTTGAGGTCCTACAATATTATTTTGCAAAAGAGCCACATTCAAAACATGAAAAGCCGACAAATCGGTTTGCGTATAATACCCCTCAACGGTTACATTGATAAGTCGAGTAAGCGTATCGATATGCACATCTAAATATAAATTAACCTTTGCCGTATCTGCATGACAAATTTTGACTCGTTTTCGCCAATCACTCGTTGAATAGAGTAACTCATTTTTAAATTCTTTCCGATTAATTGTTGCCGAGGGATAAGCGCCTACATCAATACGTTTGGCTAAACTATCCCCATAGGGGGTTCTATAATCGGGGTCATTTGCTTCGGGTCTAGCATACCCTCCCGTATGAAAAGCAATGGTGTATACATACGGATGAAAATCGGACATCAAACTTTGCGCAATTTTATGCCCACGAGGACAATTAGGACAATGAATACCCGTAAATTCTTCAATCAATACATTTTTTAATTGTAATTCAGTGGAAGGGGCCAATGGCAGTTTTTTATCGCCTTCCTGTGCCCAAAGCCCTTGACAAAGCAAAAGCAAAGCAACAAACGAACATAAATTAAAAAAAGAGGTAGCAATTTTTGTATTTTTTGCTACTTGTAAGGAATACCGAAGGCTATTTCTTACAACGCATTGGAGTTGAATAAAAATTAAATTTCGTTGCATCTGTAAATTTGTTTAATAAATAAATTTTCTTTAAAGTTCAAGAATTTGGTCACAAATATAACTTAAATACAAGAATAAAAAGCGAGAAAAAAGCATAAAATGCTACGCTTTTTTAGTTTTAGAAGGATATTTCACTACTTCATTTTAATGTAATACGCTACAAATAAACAATTTAAAAGAACACAAGCAAAGAAATCCTATTTTATTTTTTGTAGATATACCCAAAACAAGACATATAAAAAAAGCTGACAAATCCATAAATTTGTCAGCTTTTTTTTGTAGCGGGAACGAGAGTTGAACTCGTGACCTCCGGGTTATGAATCCGACGCTCTA
>JAVVPL010000134.1:0-3039 GCA_036655775.1 Bacteroidales bacterium
CATAAAATCCAATTTCTTTAGCTAAATAAATGGTTTGGGAAGCAGAATTGTTGTATCCAAAAGAAATAGGGACCGATGAATAATTTTCACTATTTACAATACCTACCGTAGCCCATTGTTGATCACTAAGCGCTTGTACTTCCACCGATAAAGAATCCGTTGCATTATTATTTGCATTTAGGTCGCCCACAAGCACCACTCTGGCTTTAATACTTATAGCTTCGGTTTTCGTGGGATTCCATACAATACGAACTTCTTTGATTTCTCCACTCTCAAAAGGGGTAAAGAGTTCTTGAGAACATAGCACCTTGTCTTCATTTACCAATTCGATACGATATGCACTTTGTGTAGAAATCCCTGTATTTTCAAGTGTAACATAATAGGCATTTTCTTTACCTTGGGTAGGAAGTGAAGTGCCACTGATGGCAATTGCTGCCAAATCATTTTCAAACATCTCTTCCACTTTGACATTATCTATATACATTCCATATCCGCTTTTGGGTGTATAAGCATGAAAGCCTATATTATAATTGCCTGTTTCTTTAGGACTAATACGCACGGATTGGGTAACAAATTGATCATTAGCATAGGCATTCAAATCTAATAATGTATCTTTTTGTGCAATTGCTGTAGCTCCTTTGCCATAAAACACATTTAATTTCTCTATATCCTCTCCATACTCTGTCTTAAAATCAAATTTTAATTTATAGGTTTTACCCATTTGCATAGCAATAGGAGAAGAGATAAGCCAATCGTTGGCATCATTAGTAGAATTATAGCTATACTTAGCCATCCCTTCATAGTAATGCTTCCAAATTGTTTTATCCTTGTTTTCGTCCAAAATAGTCCACATCAGTAAATCTTCTTTTTGGTCAAAAGTACAGCTATAAGGCGTTTTATACGCATCGCCCAAAAGCAAGGGAGCGGAAGTGGCAAGCCCTCCATTTCCTATATTGGTGTACGCTTGAACAGTATAACTATAATCTCCTAATTGTGGAACACTATGGTCGTTATAAGAGGTGCCCACTATATTTGCGCTTAATTCTACTTTATCGGGGAAACGGGTAATTTTATATTTTAATTGTTCCGCATTAAACCATCCTGTATTTAAACCCTTGGTAGGCGCTACCCAAGTAAGCGTAGAACCTTGTTCCGTTTTGACAACTACCAAATTGGTAGGCGCACCCGCCACATCTTCGCCCACAAAAAGAGTTTGGCTCACCTTTTCTCCAAGCCCCACGGCGTTTTTTGCTACTATGGTATAGGCATACATCCCTTTATTCGCCAAATTGTCGGTATAACTAAGAGCACTTCCTTTTAAAGGAGAAGGATAGCTTTTGAGAAGGGTATCATTTCTAAGAATATCCAAGGTAGTGATTGCACCTAAAGCCGTGCCGCCATGCGTAAGGGTAGGCACCTTAAAACTAATACTAACCGATAAAGCCCCTTTATCGGCCGCTTGAATACTTGCCTCGGTTACAGCAGCGGGTGCACCCGATTCGACGGGACTAAAAGGAATATACAAACACTTAAGCTGCGCATCATTGGCAAATCGGCCAATTTTAGTTACTTTGGCTGTGGTGGTATTAATTTTTGCAAAAAAACCGCCATCTCCTGTACTATTACTATTTCCCGTCCAATATAATTCATCGTTATCTCTATCAAAATCCAAAGATTGAGCATAGTATGACATATTTGCATCTATGGTACCTATCTCTCTCACACTAGCATTGGTTTTATTTATGGCATACAATTTTTGGTTTCCCAATCCATAAAGTTCTCCTTTGCTATTACAAGCCAATCCCACCATATAAGGGGTTTCCCCAAGGGTATCTAATTTCCCCGTTGTCAAATTTACAGTTCCTAACCAAGCTACATCACTCTCACCAAAAAAAATACTTCCTATAAAATACATGGTATTCGTAGTGTAATCATAAGTCAAATCATTCATATATAACGTTTTGGTGTCTTTTACAGTACTTATGATCTCTTTTTCCCCCGTAAGCCAATTTTCTTTAGCAAAGGCGATTGAATCTCGCATAGGCATAAAGTGATAAAGAAATTTATCCACGTTTGCACCGCCCCAAGTACCACCACCTCTACGATTTGTTTTCATGGTAGAAACATCCGCAATATTAAATGTGGCAAAACCTAAACTATCCACAAGACTGTTTTTTGTCCACACCAAATATCCATAAGCTGTTTTTCCACTACTGGTTTTGAGAGCTTCATTTAAAATTTGATTCGCAGGTTTGTCCGGCTTTACCCTTTGGATGTTCCTAGCATTTGCTGTGAGGGCCGGCAAAAAAAGCAAAGCAATCCACATCATTACAAGATACGATTTTTTCATTTGTTTTAATTTTTTAATAGATGACATTAATAGTTTATGTTTATTTTCAAATTAGATTACAAATCTACACACTTTATATACCTATATGCAAATAGAAGTTGTTCGATTTTAGAAAATCGAACAACTTCTATTTGCATTAAAATTTTAGATATTTGACTATTAAAATTTTAACCCTGTCTATCTTTTTGGATCGACTTGATATAAAACGAAGGCGTAACCCCTGTAACCTCTTTAAAAGTAGTATTAAAAGCACTCTTTGATTTAAAGCCCACCATAGTGGCAATAGATTCAATAGAATATTTTTGCACTTTCGATTCGGCTAAAATACAACAGGCTTCTTTAATTCTATAGTCATTGATAAAGGATCTAAAATTCTTACCCACCGTATTATTGATAATATAGGATACGTAACTAGAATTAGAATTTACCATCTCCGCAAGCTTTAAAACCGAAAATTCGGGATCACAGTAAATGGATTTATCGTTCATGATTTCAAAAATATCGGACAATAATTCCTTTTGGGAGTCATTTCCAATTACAATATCCTTATACTTCACCGCTTTGTCCTTATCACCTTCTTTGCGTGTTTCCGATATATCTAACTGTTTTTCTCCCATTTGATTTATTAGCAAATCTTTTTGATTCAGTTTATATTTGTACTCCTCTTGCATCAATTGCATCTTTTTTTC
>JAVVPL010000135.1:0-3009 GCA_036655775.1 Bacteroidales bacterium
TTATTAAAACAAAAAAAGAGAGCTAAACTGTATTCATGAAAAACGGACAAGTATTAATTAAATATTAAAATCTAAGCATAAAAAATGGCCCCTGTTTATTAAAAGTGTTTGCGTATAAAATAAAATATATAATTTTTTGTAATATTTAGAAGAAGGAGAAGAGAGTAAATGTATGATGTAATTGTAGTTGGTGCCGGACATGCCGGTTGTGAAGCCGCCGCAGCAGCGGCAAATTTAGGATCTCAAGTACTGTTGATTACTACCAATATGGATCAAATGGCATATATGTCGTGCAATCCAGCAATGGGAGGAGTGGCAAAAGGGCAGATAGTTAGAGAAATTGATGCGATGGGAGGATATTCAGGGATAGTTACCGATAGAACGATGATCCAATTTAGAATGTTAAATCGTTCTAAAGGTCCTGCAATGTGGAGTCCTAGAGCACAAAGTGATTTGCGTTATTTTTCATATACATGGAGAACGCTATTGGAAAATATTCCCAATGTATATTTTAGACAGGATACGGTCAATGCACTTTGGATGGAAAATGATAAAATTCAAGGAGTGCAAACTCTATCTGGAGCTCAAATTCGAGGACGTGCAGTTATTTTAACAAATGGCACTTTTTTAAATGGTATTATTCATATAGGCGAAAAATCATTTCCTGGAGGAAGAATAGGAGATAGTGCGGTTACAGGTATTACGGAACATTTGAAATCCCTAGGTTTTACTTCTGCTAGATTAAAAACAGGTACGCCTGTACGTGTAGATGGAAGAAGTATAGACTTTACCAAATTAGTAGAGCAAAAAGGAGATGAAAATCCAGCTAAATTTTCTTTTTTGGATACCCCAAAATTGGAAAATCAACTTTCCTGTTATTTATGTTATACTGATGAAAAAGTACATGATACTTTACGTACTGGATTTGATCGTTCACCTATGTATTCGGGGCGTATACAAGGTACAGGTCCTAGGTATTGCCCTTCTATAGAAGATAAAATACATCGTTTTGCAGATAAAACACGTCATCAATTATTTGTAGAACCACAAGGTAGAGATACGCATGAATATTATATCAATGGATTTTCTTCTTCTTTGCCCGAAGAAATTCAATACGCTGCTTTGCGCCAAATCAAAGGCTTTGAACAAGCACGTATATTTCGTCCTGGCTATGCCATAGAGTATGATTATTTTCCGCCAACACAATTGCGTGCTTCTTTGGAAACTAAGTATGTGGAAAATTTATATTTTGCAGGACAAATAAATGGAACTACAGGATATGAAGAGGCTGCTTCTCAAGGTTTTATGGCAGGAATTAATGCAAATTTGAAACTTAAAGAACAGGACGCTTTTATTTTGAAGCGCTCGGAAGCATATATAGGTGTTTTGATTGATGATTTGGTAACGAAAGGCGTAGATGAGCCTTACCGAATGTTTACTTCTCGTGCGGAATATCGTATTTTGCTGCGCCAAGATAATGCAGATAAGCGTTTAACCCCTTTGTCCTACCATTTAGGTTTGGCAAATGAAGCTAGAATGCGACGATTAGAGGCAAAAAACAATGCAGCTGAGCATATTCTGTCCTATATCAAAAAAGAAAAGGTACAAGCCTTGGATGTGAATCCTATTTTATTGCAAAAAGAAACCGCGACTATTTCTCAAAAAACCCCTCTAATTAATTTAGCGCAAAGACCTCAAGTTAGTTTGAAGGATCTATGTGAAGGCTTGACAAGTTTTAAAGAATTTGTACATCCATATTCTCAACTATCTTATTATGATGAAATTATGGAAGAAGTTGAAATTATAGTAAAATACAGTTCGTATATAGAAAAAGAAGAGGCTACTGCTGAACGGATTGCTAAATATGAAGATATGCTATTGTATGAAGATTTCGATTATAAAGCCTTACATTCACTTTCTTTTGAAGCTCGAGAAAAATTGACAAAAATACGACCTAGAACCCTAGGACAGGCTTCGAGAATATCAGGCGTTTCTCCAGCGGATATTTCTGTATTAATAATTTATTTGAGTAAAGGACGTGGAGAGGAAAAAATAAATCAAAAAGTATAATTTTTTGTATCTTTGCTTTTCATTTCAAAATAAAGAAAAAACGGATTAAAATAGAGGACAAATGGATTTCAAAAACTTCTAAGAAGCTTGATTTTACTTAGTTTTTGAAGACCCATAATCACCACAACAATAATCACAACATCCATACCCCCCCCACGACAATCCTCATACCCCCACCATAGCACTTACAATAGCAACAATGTATCATACACTTTACTTTTTGTTCCACGTGAAACAAAACAATAAACAATAGGAATTACTTATATTTATGGCAGAAAAAATTGAAAAAGAGTACGCTGAAACTCCTTTAATGAAGCAGTATTTTGAAATAAAAACAGAACATCCAGATGCGATACTTTTGTTTAGAATTGGCGATTTTTATGAAACCTTTGGAAAGGATGCAATATTTACGGCCAAAGTTTTGAATATTGTGCTTACTCGACGAGCCAATGGATCGGGTTCTTATATTGAATTGGCAGGCTTCCCATATCATGCCTTGGATACGTATTTACATAAATTAGTGCAAGCGGGAGGCAAGGTGGCTATTTGTGAACAATTAGAAGATCCTAAATTGACTAAAAAAATTGTCAAAAGAGGAATTACCGAATTAATTACTCCTGGTGTTGCATTTAATGATAAACTATTAGAAAATGGAAGTAATAATTTTTTGGCAGCTCTACATTTATTGGGTAAGGAAATAGGAATTTCTTTTTTGGATGTGAGTACAGGCCAGTTTTTTGTTTCTCAAGGGTCCGATGTGTATATCAAAAAATTATTGCAAAATTTTAAACCTTCTGAAATCATTATCCAACGTAATCAAAACCAGGAATTTAAAAAATTATTTGGCGAAAATTATTATCTTACCACCTTAGATGATTGGGTTTTTAAATCAGGTTTTTCCAATGAATTATTATGTAAACATTTTGCAACCAATTCATT
>JAVVPL010000136.1:0-2961 GCA_036655775.1 Bacteroidales bacterium
AAACATACCTGTCGCTACAACTTCCCACGTTTGATAAAATTACTGAATATTTTGAATTTCTTGGGCTGACAATCCCGTAACCTCCATAATTATATCCATATTTATACCTTTTTGTTTTAAATTCAAGGCGGTTATTCGTATCATTTCTGCTCTACCTTTTTCGATACCTTTTTCGATACCTTCTTCTATACCCTTTTTTATACCCGATTCTTCCGCATACTTAAGCATCCCGTAATTATCTCTACGGATTTTGAGTACTTGTTCATAATCACTCATGTCAATTAATGACAAACTGCCTCTATTCATCATTTTTAATAATTCTCGGAAAATAGGTTTGGCCATTTGCAGAGATTCAAGAGTTGTTGTTTCCATATTTTTTAGTATATAAATCCATTGTTCTATAGAAGTGGTACACGCAGCTTGCGACTTAGTAAAAAGAGGCAATTGAATAAATATTTGGCGCATCTTATCACAAAATATTTGCTGACTACGAACATCCACCATACAAGCATCTACACGATAATCATCAAAACCCGAAATGGTGAAATTAATAAAAAACACGCCATATATAGCTTGTATATCAAATTGCCAATCCGCCCCCTTTTGCCCTTGCTCTACAATCAATTTTGATAAATAATAAAGCGCTCTTTCTCTAAAATGAACTTGCATTCGATTTTGCATTTCTACAATAAAATGCGTTTTTTGCTCTGTAATGCACAATACATCCAAAATAATACCTCGATCTTTAGGATTAACACCAATGTGCTCGGTATTAAGATACTGTATTTCTTGAATGATTTGTTCTCCTGAAAACAAATCATTGAGAAAATCTAATAAAAAACGAGCACTTTGAGGGCGACCAAACATATATTTAAAACCAAAATCACTCAATGGATCTAAACATTTTAAACAAGTTGGATCTTGCTTGATGTAACGCATTTCAGCGTCTTTCACTCCATAAATACTTTTTTGTGTGTCTTTTTGACAAAGATAATTGCTTTTACGCAGTTTTTGTTCATTTTTTAACATTTGTATCGTATTTTTTATTTTGAATACTATGAGACTTTACAAAATTGAACTCTCTTCCTTTAGAGAGTTGCAAAATTTGATACAATAGAATGGTTTTACTTTACAAAAAATTGCATTTATACAAAATTAAAGGCTTTTATACCGATGAAAGCTTGGGAATGGAAAGGATTTTATGGAATCAACATTTACTTCTTTAATTGTTCGTATACTAGTAAAATTAATACAATAGAAGTAAATACTAAATCATCCGCAGAATACGCAGAGGAACTTTGCTAAAAAAGTCATTTATAAGAATATGCGCAAAGGAGATCGATTTCAAAAAATATCTTTATAGATATGTATTTTCCAATTTGCGCCCTTTTAACCAACGTCTGAGCCCATTCGCTCCCAAACCTACATAAATGCAGGAAAGTAAAGCTGTAAAATAAACTCCTGAACTTGCATATAAAATCATTCCCGTGGTATCCGTACATAAATACACCATCCAACATTCAATATTTTTACGAGCCATTAAATATTGAGCGGTAAGTGCACCCACTAAAATAAACGCATCTACATACGCTCTAAGTGGACTTGCATACCCAGAAGAAAACCAGGATGGTAAATACTGCGTATAATAGGCCATGATCGTGCCCCATGCAAAAGCTACACTTACGATAATCGCTACACCTAAAATACGCTGGCGCACAGAAAAAGTTCTAATTTTTTGTTGTTGTTTAGCATTTTCTTCTCCTTTTTTGGGTCGGGTCCAAGAATATAATCCATAAAAGCTAAAACACATAAAACAAGCTTGCAAAATGGCACTTGAATATAAATTCAATTGATAAAAAATACAAAACAGAGAGAAAAAACTAATAAATCCAAATACAAAATTGATCGGTTTTTCTTTGGAGGCTAACCACACACAAGTTATACCTGCCACAATCGCAAGCAATTCTAGATAACAAACCGAATATCCAAATAAAGAAAAAACCACATTATTGATAGAAAAAAAATCCATAACAATACATTTATAAAATTAGCACCCCACAAAGAAAGAAAAAACTAATTTAATTGAAATACTCTTTCATGCGATCAAAAAATCCAAGATCCTCTTTGCCTGGATTTGGTTTCATACAATTCATATTTTTCAATTTTTCCAAAGTTTCCTTATCTTCTCTACTTAAATTTTTAGGAACCCAAACATTGATATTGATAATTAAATCTCCTGTATGATACCGACTTTGAAGATCGGGCAAGCCTTTGCCTCTCAAGCGTAACAATTTACCAGATTGTGTTCCCGCATCAATTTTTACACGTGCTTTACCCGAAAGTGTAGGCACTTCAATACTGGTACCCAAAACGGCATCCACAAAGCTAACATAATGAGTATAGTGTATATTTTGATGATCCCTTTGAAATTTATCATGTGGCAATTCCTCTATAAGTATAATCAAATCACCATTAATACCTCCATTCGGTGCCGCATTTCCTTTTCCACTCACCGATAACTGCATACCATTTTCCACGCCTGCAGGAATTTGTAAGGATACCACATCCTCGTCTAAAACAATACCCTCTCCATGACAAACCTTACATTTATCAATAATAATTTTGCCTTCTCCATGACATGTAGGACAAATCGAAGCCGTTTGCATCTGTCCCAAAATCGTATTTTGAATACGTGTCACTTGCCCCGTTCCCCTACAAGTATCACACGTTTTATACGCGGATCCATTTGCAGCTCCCGTTCCGTTGCAAGCCTTGCAAGCCACTTGTCTTTTAACTTTTATTTTTTTGTCGACCCCAGTGGCAATTTCTTCCAAAGTCATTTTAACTTTGACCCTTAAATTGCTACCTCTTTGTACTCTACGCCCTTGTCCACTTCCCCCAAAACCGCCAAAACCGCCCCCACTAAATCCTCCGCCAAAATGCCCCCCAAAAATATCTCCG
>JAVVPL010000137.1:0-2936 GCA_036655775.1 Bacteroidales bacterium
AAGAAAGGAATACAACACTCATAGCTGTGAGTGCCATTCCTATACCTAGAGGATCTGCTTTTAAAATTTGTTCTGCTTTTTTGGGACGTTTGTAGTGCATTGACAAATTGGCATTATCCATAGAAACTGAGGCAAAGCCTTTAGATACATCTAATACCGCAATATCATAACCTAAATCATTTTCTCCTGCAATGTACAATTCTTTAGCTTCAGGACTGTAACTAAATGCACTCGCACGACCTTCAAAAACATTGTGAAAAACATCTTTTCCTTCTAAATCCATAATAGTTAAATAGCAACTATCTCGATGAGAAGCTAAATATACAATATGATTATCATAGATCGCCACACTTTGTGGACGATAAATATGAAAATCATCATGCCGTTTTTCAACCACATCCACTAAATGACCAGGTTTACGTTCTAATTTACCATTTTGATATTTAATAATATCAATGGTATTATCTACATTATTAATCGCAACAAAAACTTGATTTGTTTTATCAAAAGCAAACAATTGAGGAATCAAAGGATCGTAAGCTTCACTTACCACCGAAGGAGTAGGTTGAAGACGTACGTCAGCAGGCGTATTCTCTGTGTTGTTTTGTGCCATGATAGGTGTAATACCTAAGGTTAAGCCCAAACTACAAGCCACAAGAAATATAATTAAATTGTTCTTCATAATATCTATCATTGTGCTTGTTTTACAAAGGAATATTTGAGTGCTTTTTAGGCGGATTTGAATCTTTTTTTGTAGACAACGATTTCAATGCACGAATAATACGGAAACGTGTGTTTCTTGGTTCAATCACATCATCAATAAAGCCATATTTAGCTGCATTATAAGGATTAGCAAATTTTTCTTCGTATTCGGCTACTTTTTCATCTACAAATTTAGTTCTTTCAGCTGGATCGGCAATCTCTTTAATTTGACGACCATTCAAAACTGAAATAGCTCCACTGGCACCCATAACTGCGATTTCGGCAGATGGCCAAGCATAATTTATATCTCCTCGAAGTTGTTTACTACTCATTACATCATGAGCTCCACCATACGATTTACGTAAAGTAACCGTAATTTTTGGTACAGTAGCCTCCCCATACGCAAATAAAAATTTAGCTCCGTGAATAATGATACCGCCATATTCTTGTGCAGTACCAGGTAAGAAACCAGGAACATCTACCAAAGTAACAATAGGGATATTGAAAGCATCACAAAAACGCACAAAACGACCTCCTTTACGAGAGGCATTGATATCGAGTACCCCTGCAATATATTTAGGTTGATTGGCTACAATACCTACGCTTTGACCATTGAAACGGGCAAAGCCTACCACTAAATTAGGTGCATAATGTTTGTGGACTTCCAAAAATTCTTCATTATCTACAATCGCTGTAATTACTTCTAATACATCATAAGGTTTATTGGCATTGTCTGGAATAATACTATTTAAACTATCTTCCAAACGATCAATAGGATCTTCACAAGCAAACACGGGTGCTTCTTCCAAATTATTTGAAGGTAAATAGCTAATCAATTTACGCAACATCAACAAACCGTCTTGTTCGTTTTCAGCCACGAAATGTGCAACCCCCGATTTGGAAGCATGCACCATTGCACCACCCAATTTTTCATCGGTTACATCTTCATTGGTTACTGTTTTTACCACTTTAGGGCCCGTAACAAACATATAACTATTTTCTTTGGACATCATAATAAAGTCCGTTAAAGCGGGCGAATATACAGCTCCTCCAGCACAAGGTCCAAAAATAGCCGACAATTGAGGAATTACCCCAGAGGCCATAATATTACGTTGGAAAATTTCAGCATAGCCTGCCAAACTTTGTACTCCTTCTTGGATACGGGCTCCACCCGAATCATTGATACCAATAAGTGGGGCACCTGCTTTCATTGACATATCCATTACTTTACAAATTTTCTTTGCAAAACTTTCGGATAGAGAACCGCCAAATACTGTAAAATCTTGAGAAAAAACATAGACTAAACGACCATCAATAGTTCCATAGCCAGTTACCACCCCATCTGACAAAAACTGTTGTTTTTGCATATCAAAATCGGTGCAACGATGGCTAACAAACATATCAAATTCTTCAAATGATCCCTCATCTAGAAGCAATTCCAAACGCTCGCGTGCTGTTAGTTTTCCTTTTGCATGTTGCGCATCAATTCTTTTCTGACCGCCTCCCAGTTTTGCTTGTACTCTTTTGTCAAGCAATAGTTTTATTTTATCTTCAAAAGTCATTTTATATAAAATATTTAATTAATTATTCTTTTCCACAAAATTCAGTCAAAACACCTTGGGTTGATTTTGGATGTAAAAATCCTATACGTAAACCTTCAGCGCCTTTGCGTGGTGCTTTATCAATCAGATTGACACCTTTTTTTTCTGCATTCTCTAAAGCTTCCTTCACATCGGGCATGGCAAAAGCAATATGGTGAACGCCTGGACCTTTTTTTTCTAAAAATTTTCCAATAGATCCTTCAGGATCCGTAGATTCTAGTAATTCTAATTTTGTATCTCCGACTTTGAAAAATGCAGTTTTCACTTTTTGATCGGCTACCTCTTCAATAGCATAACAAGTTAAACCTAAAATTTCTTCATAATACTTGATTGATTCTTCAAGATTTTTCACAGCGATACCAATGTGCTCAATGTGTGTTGGTTTCATAATGTGTTGATTTATAGTGATTAATATATTTATTCTAAATAAACCACAAAATTACGCTAAATTTATGTAAATCACAAGTTTAAGAAGAAAAAAATATGAGAGGTTTAGAAGCCTGTATTTGAGGACTCAAATACATAAACCGAGTGTATATTTATGCCGAAAACTAAAATAAAGACACCTACAAATAAACAAGCCTATAAAGATAAAAAGCATAAAGATAAAAAAACTAAAATATTTTTTAATTT
>JAVVPL010000138.1:0-2920 GCA_036655775.1 Bacteroidales bacterium
TGTCCAAATTCATGTAAAAAAGTAGAAAAATCGTTAAATGTAAGTAAAACGGGTCCATTGTCTACAGGAGCAGGAAAATTTAATACTAAAGATATAATAGGACGTACATCTTTACCCTTAGCATCCACATATTGCTCTCTAAAAGCAGTCATCCAAGCCCCCCCTTTTTTGGTTGAACGGGCATAGAAATCAATATACAAAACGGCCATTTCTTTGCCACTAGGATCAAAAACATCATAAATCAATACATCTTTTTGATAAGGTACAATTTGCGTGTTGAGCACAAATTTCAAACCATATAAACGATTAGCAAGTTCAAATATACCCTTGCTCACACTCTTTAATTCAAAATAAGGTTTTAGCACCTCATCGTTAATATCATATTTAGCCGTACGCAATTTTTCAGAATAGTATCCAAAATCCCAACGTTCCAAAGAATCGGTTAGACCCAAAGTTTTGGCATACGCCTGTAAATCCGCAAGATCTTTTTTTGCATAAGGAAGAGATACCTTGAGCAATTGATCCAAAAATGTATTTACTTTTTTTGAATTTTCAGCCATACGTTCTTCTAATACATAATCTGAATATGTTGGGTATCCCAACAATTGAGCCAACTCCAAGCGTAATTGAGTCAAACGAAGCACCACCTTTTGATTGTCATTTTCATTTCCTTGAAAAGCACGCGTATTGTAGGCTGTAAACATTTGTTTACGCAATTCACGATTATCGGCATAGCGAATAAAAGCAAAATAACTAGGTTGACTTAAGTCAAATACCCAACCATCTAGATTTTTAGCTTTTGCCAATTGAGCCGCTTGATCCCGAGCATCCACGGGAAGACCACTTAAATCTGCCTCATTGGTAATATGTAAAATATAGGCATTGGTTTCCTTTAATACATTTTCGTTGAATTGTAAAGATAGATCCGATAATTCTTGTGAAATTTTACGATATTTTTCTTTATCTGCAGCATTTAAATTGGCTCCATTACGTGCAAAACTTTTATACGTTTTCTCTAGAAGCATCCCTTGTTCCTCATTCAAATTGAGTTTATCCTTTTGTTCGTACACGGCTTTCACTCTTTGAAATAAGGCTTCATTCAAAGACAAATCATTTGAGTAAGTAGTGATCAATGGCATGGCCTCTTTAGCCACCGCTTGGGTTTCAGGAGTAGATTCCGCTTCGGACACATTAAAAAACACACCCGAAATTTTATTCAACAACAAACCCGCTCTATCCAAAGCCACAATTGTATTTTCAAAAGTAGGTACTGAACGTTGCTTACAGATTGCATCAATTTCTTGACGTGCTTGCGTAATAGCAAATTGAAATGCAGGCAAATAATGCGCTATTTTTATTTTATCAAAAGGAGGCGTTTGTGATGGCGTATTCCATACTTGAATCAATGGATTCTTCGCATTTTCTTTCGCTAGAGGTTCTTTAGCCAACAAGGTACTACTTAATGTTAAAATAGTCATAGACAACATTTTAAATTTTAATTTCATATATAAATATTTTTTAAGTTAAGAAGTATTCCCACTATTTTTATAGCCATAAAATCACCTTTAACTCCTAGCCCTTGTAATATCTACTAATTTGTAAACTAGCTTATCTATTGCTCATGCAGAAGTTTACTTGCATTTTCATAAAGCTAAATTTAGCTCTTGTGGGAGGGACTTCAATATATTATCGATTTATAATTTTATTTTTTTTCGTATGGCAAATGTACTAAAAATTTGTGAAAATACAAAGTACACCTATATTATATACTAAAGGATAAAAAATTAACAAAAATCAAAAAAATGGAGTTACTTTTGTAAGCGAATCCAAAAAACTTTCTAATTTCAAATTTCCCCTAATACATAAATATATGGAAACCATTATAGAAAAGCAAAAAATAGAAAAAATAGATTTTTCAAAAGAAGAATTTGCTGAACATTACGAAAACTGTCTATTTGTAGGTTGTAATTTTTCCAATCTATTGATAGGAAATGTAAAATTTGAAAATTGCCGTTTTGAATTATGCAATTTGAGTTTGACAAAAATGAATAATACCGCTTGGCGTGATGCCTTTTTTGTGGAATGTAAAATGACAGGCATCAACTTTTCAAATAGTAATCCTTTTTCAACGTTTCATTTTGAAAAATCCAATCTCCAATACGCCTCTTTTGTAGAGATGAAACTACAAAACACCCAATTTATTGAATGCAATCTTCAAGAAGCCTCCTTTGGCGATGCCAACCTTTCCTCTGCCCTATTTGAAGAATGCGATTTACTTCGTGCCGAATTTTTGCATACCAATTTAAGCAAAGCCGATTTTACTAGCGCACATCACTATGCAATAGACCCCAATACCAATACCTTAAAAAAAGCCCGTTTTTCAAGAGAAGGCTTAGAGGGCTTAGTATTGACATTTGGCATTTGTGTCGAATAAAAAACTTTGTTATGACAGTAAACCTTTGGTATAAGGGGGTATTGTCAGCAGGAGGAAGAAATGTTCCGATACAGAATGTAGGATGTATTGATTGTCAATTAATTATATTCAATAGGTACAATACGGGAACATAATCATTAATAAAATCCATTTTGAAGCTGATTTGTCAAATAGGAAAGTAAAGTAGTTTCTATCCAGAATATCGCCTAACAAAGATAATTATGAAAATTGATATACGAAGTTACTTCTCCTTTTAGTTCACTAAGGTTGTATATACGTTCACGTATTACCACCTCAATACACCTTTGGATGCACGTCTTTTAATCGCATTGGATGCAACATAAACCAACACCTCACCTGATAGAGATAAGCCAAAACAGGACGGTGTATGAGCCTTAAACAAGGCATAAAACGTCGAGGGTAGCCCCGTTTGCAAAATTTTGGGAAATATTATTTGGTGGGGTGCAATTTTTTTATTTTGCCCAA
>JAVVPL010000139.1:0-2786 GCA_036655775.1 Bacteroidales bacterium
ACTATCAGCCTTTAAGGCCAAAAGATGCATAAATTCCTTTCTAGTTAACCCATCCAAGGATGAACTTTCATACGCATAATTTGCTCGCGGCACAGGCGTATAAGGCACCTTTCCTACACTTTCTTGATTGAGAAACACTTCTATCCACAAGGGTTTTGAAAAATCCAACTGTGTAAATTTATTTTTTTCAGCTCGACCTGTACCCACTTCAATAGTTAAAAAGCCTAAAGCATCCGTAAATATATTCAAAAACTTTTCTTCATAAACCATTTGGTCCATTTCTCCTGAATAGAGCCGAACGAATACATCCACTTTTTCATTAGGACGTGTATATCCTCGCCCATCACGTAAGACCGCTTGATAGCTAAACTCCTTTTGTGCAAAAAGAATAAAATTTTGTGCAACTAAAAAGACAAAAAATAGAGAAACAACTAGTTTTTTCATTGGAAAATAAATTTTAGTAAGTAGAGAATGTGTTATATTTTGTTTTTTTTACTGTTGGCCATGCAATTTTTCCAAAACCAAATTTTAAAGAAACAGCATGCGAAGAAAACAAAGAAATAGATTGGGTAGAACACAAAGGCATCGTATACGTATACCCTATTGAAAGATGAGAAATTGCTGTAATATCTAAGCCAAAACTTAGATAGGCATTGGTTCGATCCATAATTTTAAATCCAAAAAATGTATGCTTCACACTTAGACCAACATCTAGCGTATGCCCAAAATCTTTACCCTCTCGATAGCTATAACAAAGTAGAGGCGTAAGAGTCCAATTACGGCTCAGTTCAAAATCATATTCAGCAAAGGTAAACACTCGATACATACTGGTTTGACGGACATAATCAAGCGAATTTTCATGCAGCCCAAAAATATACGTAAACGCAGCTCCCAAAGTAAACGATTGTATTTTAAAGGTACTAGATATATCTACTATAGGAGAAACACCCTTATTAGAGGTAAGTAGATCCGAAGCTATTGGATATTCTGTAATCACATTAGAGGCTCGTGTAAATAGACTTTCTATACCTAGGCCTAATGAAAATTGCAAAAAAGCAGGATGAAAATGAGAAAGAAAAACTTTATATACTACTGAAGCTTTGCTCGAAACACTACGTATAAAACCCATTTGTTCATAGCCACAATGCAAAGCAAAGCCCATTTTTTTATGCGTATAGAAGGCGCTCACCCCAGCCAGCGTAGGCGCTCCTTCAAATCCCGCCCATTGCCGCTCTCCGTAACTAAGCAAATGCCACGCATAATCTTCGTCTATCTGATAACTAGGCACCAAACGTTCTATATCAAAAGTAGGCAATTCCAAGGCATGGATATTTTGTGCCCTGGTACAATAAAATGCAAAAAAATAAAAAAACAGTAAAAATAAAAATTGTCGTTTCATCTTATGAATGTGTTTTTATAAGTTGTACAAATGAATTTTTATTTACTTGTTGACCCTTGCGCGTATATCCCCTAAGACTATAATAATATACCCCTTCAGAAAGTTGAGACATCTCATACTCATTTTTATAATTTGCATTGTGATAAATTAAATGCCCCTTACTCGTATATAGATGTAGAGAGATAGTGGAAAAATCCTGAAGATTTAAAATCTTAAAATAGGCCATCGTTTGAGGATTATTTACCGATACCAAATTGACTACCTTGAAAAAATTTTGATCTAAAAAAGAAGGTGTCAATTCTATCGTAAATGGCTTTTCATCCGATAAATTGCAAACACTATCTTCAACATAAGCATAGAGCACCCCACGGCTTTGGACTACATACGAATTTGAAAGAAGATTATCTAGAGTATCATACCAGCGCACCGCCCCACTTGCATGCTTTACACTTGCTAAAGTAGATAAATTTAGTACCGTATTGATAGGAACCAAGGTGTCTGTTCTAAAAAGTTCCACTTGAGGTGCAAAACGAACATCCACAAACAAACTATCCTTATAAAAAGGCGTAAATATTCCTCTATAAATGCAAAAATACGTACCTTTTTCTTTGACAAAAAGAGTTGCTATTTTTTTTGCTTCAGAATCTAAAAAATAACTTTGAGGATCGGAACAATATAGTTGGGCACTTTCACCTGCACATAATAGGCTATCACTTACCGAAATCAAAGGAGGAGGAAGTAAATACTGCAGACGCCCTAACGTTAAAAAACCTTTTTTCAAAGGAACGGCAGCACGGTAAATATTACTGTTTTGTGCAAAACAGATCTGATGCAAAAATAAAGCACTCAAAAATATATACATTAACTTATTTATCATCTTTTTTGTTTTTAGAGTTTATAGCCTCTATAAGAGACTTTTTTTAGTGATTTTTTTTGATACTCTTTATAAAATTTGCCAACAAATAGATAATATCGGGAGGAATACCCCGAGCATTCTTTTTTAATTTAAAATAAATCATTTCGGGTTCTGACAAAAGCCCCTGTTTTTTTTGTTGATTGCGATTCCATACTTGTGCTATTTGGCTTTCGAGTTTTGCGCGACGCCATACATATTGTTCTTCATGGGTAGGTGTTTTCGTCGAAAAGCAATAATTGCGAGCATTGTTGACCGATTTTTTGGTCGTAATTTTTGAAGTTTTCATTTGTAAACCAATTTTAATATTTAATGCGAAGATATCTTTTCAATAATATGGTTCCAATTGAAAAAAAATTGCATTTTAAAATTTTTTTTTTTAAAACTATTTAACTTCTTCTAATTCTCCATCAATTTTCCTACCTTTGTTCTCTTAAAACCGCTTTCTATGCAAAAAATTATATTTTTAGGTCC
>JAVVPL010000140.1:0-2776 GCA_036655775.1 Bacteroidales bacterium
TGCCGTCTAATACTTTATGTGATTTGTTGATCAGTGCAATTTCATCACAAATTTCTTCTACCGATGCCATATTATGTGTAGAAAAAATAACGGTAGATCCCTTTTCTTTTAAATTTAAAATTTCATCCTTCAACATTTGGGTATTGATAGGATCGAAACCACTAAAAGGCTCATCAAAAATAAGAAGTTTAGGTTCATGTAAAATCGTAACCACAAATTGAATTTTTTGTTGCATCCCCTTAGATAGCTCTTCCACTTTTTTGTCCCACCAAGCTTGAATTTCAAATTTTTCAAACCAATATTTGAGCCGTTTTGCAGCATCGGCTTTTGATAAACCCTTGAGTTGAGCTAAGTATAAAGCTTGTTCTCCTACTTTCATTTTTTTGTATAATCCACGCTCTTCGGGTAAATAGCCAATTTGATAAATGTGTTTGGCGTTTAATTTTTCACCTCCAATAAAAACGTCTCCTTTGTCGGGGGCTGTAATTTGATTGATGATCCGAATTAAAGAGGTTTTGCCAGCGCCATTGGGGCCTAATAATCCAAAGATGCTTCCTTGACTGACTTGTATGGACACATTATCAAGTGCACAATGATTCGCATAGTTTTTAACTATATTTTTGGTTTCTAATACATACATATTTTACTTATGTTTAATGAGCAAACTCCTTACAAAATCAAATTGAAAAGTGAGAGGTAAGGAGTTTGTTGAATAATTTTAATTTTTAACCACAATGGATAAAACGTTCAACTAAACGTAATACTTCTTCGGGTTTATCTCCGATATCTTTGCGTAAAGTTTGATCGTTGTAGGAGGTAAGTATATGGATCATGCCATCGATAGCACTTTTGCTAAATACCCCATATTGTTCGTAAATAGCTCTCTGTTGACTTAGCATTTGCGCTGATTCGTAGCAAGAGGTGGGAAGTTGTGTGAATTTGGCAGCTTTTGCTTTGTTCTTTTCATCAAAAATGTTGACATCTACATAGCGATCTTGCGCATATTCCAATCCATTTTCCATTTCAAGTCCGTGGCGAGCTGCTACACATAAACCAGCCAAGAGCATATAGATATCGGCAGATCCATCAGGGCAACGAAATTCAGCAGTTTGTTTACTTCCATAATCAGCTTTTGCTTCTGGTTCAAGAGGATTACAATTGGTAGCCATATTTAAAGTAGTTTCCCAACCCAAAGGCACACGTACTAAAACCGAACGGTTTCTATCTCCCCAACAAATATTGGTAGGCGCTTCTTGATGAGGTACTAAACGAAAATAAGATGTAGGGTTAGTATTTCCAAAAGCGGTTAGAGAAGGCGCTAAGTCTAAATAGCCCGCAATTGCACGTTTAGCCGTATCGCTAAGTACGTTGTTATCCAACATTATATTTTTGCCATTTTTTAATAGGCGTGTGTGAATGTGCATCCCACTACCAGCTTTGCCTACGGTAATTTTGGGTGCAAACGTAACATTTAAATTGTGATGATAGGCCATGGTACGTAAAATCCATTTTCCAATGATTAATTGATCGGCGGCATCTTCCAAATTGGTGGGTAAAAATTCAATTTCGTTTTGTTCGTACATAAGGTCGCCCATTGTAAAGTTGCCTACTTCGGAGTGGCTATATTTGATAGAGGCCCCACATTGCGCCATAGCAAGCGTAGCCGCTTGACGGAATGTTTCAAATTTGGTAAAAGGTGCGGCTTCATGATACCCTTTTTGGTCGGTTGCCAAGAATAAATCTTCTTTTTCTCCAATGACATAATATTCAAGTTCTCCCATACAATGAAATTCATAGCCTGTTTTTTCAAGCATTACTTCGCCTGCCCGTTTCATGATATGCGCAGGATCACTTTCAAAAGGATTTCCGTTTTTGTCGTAATACGAACAAAGAATATCTAAAGTTGGAATTTCAGCAAATGGATTCATATATGCGGTTCTGTAACGAGGGATCACATACAAATCAGAAGCCCCTGCATCCAAATTGCCAAACAGACTGGAGCCGTCAACTCGTTCTCCACAAGAGAGAATTGTATCTACATAATCCAAATCGTTGACTACAAAATTCAAGGCTTTCAAACGACCATCCCCCGCTACATAACGAAAATTAATCATTTGAATTTCATTCTCTTCAATATAACGCAAAATATCTGTTTTTGTAAATTCTGCGGCAGGCTTTTGTAGATACTGCACCAAATGGTGCGGATTCATTGTTAAATTTTTCATGCGAAAATAATTTTAATAAATAGGTTAAATGGAAACGCTATGAGGTTTATGTTCATGCCTTTGGGTGAGCTTTCAAACTCATGTTCGTTTCATGCGAAAATAATTTCATTTTTTTTTACAAATTAAGAACACAAATATACAAAAAATCCATTAATTTTAGATGAATTTATTTAGCAATTTTTGCAAGTTGTTCTAGATAGTTTGCGATATGTTCAGGGCTAATGTCTTGCATACATAAACAAGGGTGCCCTTTTTGACAAATTTTGCATTGCGGTTTATCACTTACGAAAACCTGTGAATGAGGCCCTAAGGGAGCCCAACGTCCTGGGTGCATAGGGCGAATGGGTGGATAAATACCTATTGCATGAATTCCTGCAAATGCACCTATATGTAGAGGTCCAGTACTCGCAGCAACAATCGCATCGGCTTTGGATATAAACTCTATCAATTCCGATAAATTAGTTTTTCCTGTCAAATCGGTAATACGATCGGCATATTTAAGAAGGATTTTTTCTTGAATTAAAAGACCTTCTTCAGCGGTCCCGCTGATA
>JAVVPL010000141.1:0-2719 GCA_036655775.1 Bacteroidales bacterium
AGAAGCATCGTAAAAGTATTTCGTATTTCCTGTTAAAGGAGGTAAAACAGGCTCCACAGGAGAAATACCTCCACCCCCTATACTTATCCCTCTTTGAGGAGTTATTGAAGCTATAGCTAAGGTTGTATTAAACAACGTATCTGGTTTTGGAGGCATTTGACCTGGCTGCCAATCGCCTAAAGGTTCATTATATAGTGGATCTCCCACTGCTTCTGCAAATACAACTAATATTCTAATTTGACCTATGGGAGCGATATAGTAACCATTTCTTGCATTTTGTTGTGCGAAACTCACATTTACAAAAAATGTAAGTATCAATAAGTAAACATATTTTTTCATTAGATTAGATTTTATTTAAATTACAAAAAAATGTATTTTTTATTTTTTTCTACTCTATCTAAGCTTTTCGATTACTGCTTTTTGTTTTATGCGACCATTTTTTTTACAAAATGGATACACCAAACATACTTGTTTGAAACAAGTGTTTTGGACGATTTTATAAACATGAATGCGGTTTTTAATTAAGGATTACGTACGATTCGATTAAAAGCTTGCAAGACTCCTAATCTTTTAAATTTATTCCTAAATTAGGATGCAACAAATATACACTAAATAAACTATTATTAAAAATAAATTAATTAAATTTTTGCTAGATTTTAACACCAAATGCTGTTTTTTATGAAAGAGAGAATAGAAGTAAACATTTTTCAATTAGTAAAGAAACTTCGGTTCTTTTTTTAATTTTACTCCCCTAAAATTGCATTTACTATTAGAATTCACAAAAAAAAGAAGGTGCCTAAATATAGACACCTTCTTTCAAAAAACCAAAACCAAAACCAAAAACCAATTTTATTGAAAATCTCTACTAAAATGAATTAATGAGAAATTACAAGTTTTGCTTGTCGTAAAAATGTTTTATTTTGAAGACGTAAGATATAGTTTCCATTAGAAAACTGTTCCACATTAAGGGTTTGCCAACCTGCAGGGCGGAATTGTTTCTCTAAGCATCGACCCAAAAGATCATAAATAGATACGGTGGCCTCGGCATCTAATTTAAATCGAATGGATGTGCTTGCTGGATTTGGATAGAGCTGAATGCTTTGAAGCGTTTCTTTTTCTATAGCTATTTGAGCAATTGTATCCACATCTTTTTCAGCGGCTTGATATACCTTCTTTGTGAGAGGATCTTGAATAAATACAATCAAACGAAGATCTTTATATTCTTCGGTATATGTAAATTTCATATTGTGTGTAAATGAAAAAGAATTTTTGGTGTCGACCACGAATTTAATAGCACGGCCTTCTTCATTAGGAAGCATTTTCATCAGTACATTATGAAAGGATGTTTCTCCATTGGTCCCTTTGTTTTTAAAAGTTTCTTTTTCAACAATAGCGGTATGTACAACGAGGCCTTCGGCATTGACTTTGGGAAGTATAGAGTAGGCAATTTGTGCCATCCCATGCTTATCAATTGTAAAACTGTCGATGACAATGTTAAAAAACCCATCTTCTTTTTCAATATCTTGCAAATTAGTTAATAAAATTGCATTGGTAATATTGCTAAATTTGCCATTGATAAATAGGGTGGGAACGCCTTGTATGCCATAGAAAAAACTTCTTTTTTCTCCTTCGGGTGTGCTATATATATCTTTCCCTGGAATGTTAAGTTGATATTTGAGCAAAGAAAAACGATCGCCATAGCTAGCATTGAAGGGATTGATGATACTTTTGTTCACCATTCCACAAGGATTACATGATGCACTGGTAAATTGTTCAAAGAGAGGACGGAATTTGACAGAAGATCGAGTGATATAAATTTCTTTTGAGGCTGTGTCGGTGGCTTGAGAATGTTCAACCTCTTTTCCATTGATAGCAGATACCCAAACTTTGACCATTTGAGAACCTTCTTTGGTCGTCCATTCGGGTCGACATACAAAATCACAGACTTGATTGGTTTTGACAATTTGGTCAAAATTACTGCTCTTTATTTCGCTACCGTCGACACTATAACTGATGGTAAAAGAAGTTGCATTTAAACCTGTGTTTAAAAAACGACCGCTAATAGGCATGCTCAAATCCATCCCAAACCAAGGAGATGCAGGAAGTTCTACTTTGCCAGCTGTTTGGCTCACATTACCTACAAAAACATCATCAAAGCAAAGCATATATTGCGTTTGATCGGAGGAGGGGCTTTCTATAAAAATAGCAAATTGAATGGAGTCAAAATCTTTGTAAGTGTTTCCTAATTCAATGGTGGCAACGGCTCCTTCCAACATTTGAGGTGCTTTTTCGATGCTCCAAACAATCTTCCAATTTTCGTTGGCTGTGGTGCGTGCTAAAACTCCATACGTTTTGTTGGTATTCGTAGCGGTGGATCTGAAGGAATATCTAAAACTAAAGAGAAGATGGTTCAAATTTTTACAAGGAAGAGAGGGCATGCTTACCAAGGCACGTCCTACCAAGGAGGTGTTGAAGCCCTCTTGTGTAATATAAGCAAAGACCATTTCCGGTTTTGCTCCTCCTGCATTATTCCCTGCATTGGAGCCCCAGTTTGTAGAACGATCGGTAATCCACCCTTTGGGATATTTACCCGCATCGAAACCTTCATTCATAAGCACGATATCTTGTGCATAGAGGAAGGACCCAAGGAGTATAAAAAGAGAAAAAACTATTTTTTTCATATATACGTATTTTAGTAAAGGCAATTACTACGAAATAG
>JAVVPL010000142.1:0-2531 GCA_036655775.1 Bacteroidales bacterium
TAGTGGCAAGTGCAGGTGTAAATAAGGGGATTAATGTTTGTAATACCCTTGAACTCGATCGTTTAACAAAGAAGTACGACACATTGATTCAACAATGTGAACTTTTGAAATTTGTACCTGCTTCGGGTGCTGCTACTCGAATGTTTAAACATTTGTTTACATGGAGAGAAGCTATGAAAGCGCATTTGGATCAAGAGTCACTTTCTTTAGGGGGAGATCCTTTAAACCCATCTTCGGCTGCGGCTTTTGGCATTGCTTTACCTAAATATGCCTTTTATCCAGCCTTAGAAAAACAAATGCAAGCACAAGGGAATTCCTTGGATCAATGTTTACAAAAAGAAGATTATTTAAGTATATTAGAGGCTTTACTCAATAAAGAAGGTTTGAATTATGCGGCTCTACCCAAGGCACTGATTGCCTTCCATTCCTATGGTTCAGAACAACGTTGTAGTTTGGAAGAACATTTGGTTGAGGCGGCTGCATATTTGGTCAAAGAAGGGCTTGTGTCCATTCATTTTACAGTTTCTCCTGAACATTTGTCTCTGTTCAAACAAAAATTGGCAGAAAAACAAGCATTATATGAAAAGCGTTTCAACATAAAATATCATATCACGTACTCCATACAAAAGCCTTCTACAGATACCATAGCCGTAGATTTGAATAATTCCATTTTTAGAGATTCGCAGGGAGCTATGTTATTTCGTCCAGGAGGACATGGTGCTTTGATTGAGAATTTGAATGATTGCAAAGGAGATATTATTTTTATCAAAAATATTGATAATGTAACCATTGATGCTTTGCGTGCAGATACTATTGTTTATAAAAAAGCGCTAGCCGCTATATTACTCGAATTGAGAGAACAAATTTTCAGTTATCTCTCTTTGTTGGAAACTGCCACTACGCTTCCATGCGAAAAAATGGATGAAATAGTAAAATTCGCTTCACAAAAATTGAATATCGTTTTACCGGATTTGGATACAAAATCACAAATACAAAAAATAAAACTAGTATATAATGCTTTAAACAGACCTATGCGTGTGTGTGGAATGGTTAAAAATGAGGGAGAGCCTGGAGGAGGCCCTTTTTGGGTTCAAAATCCAAATACGAAAGAGATATCTTTGCAAATTGTAGAATCTTCTCAAATAAATATGCAAAATGAAGCTCAAAAAGCTATTTTTGAAAGCGCTACACATTTTAATCCTGTCGATTTGGTTTGCAGTGTCAAAAATTACAAAGGTGAAAATTTCGATTTAAGGCAATATGTGGATCCCAATACGGCTTTTATTAGCTATAAATCGGTAGCAGGTAAAGATCTTAAAGCCTTGGAGTTGCCAGGTCTTTGGAATGGCGCTATGGCACATTGGATTACGATATTTGTAGAAGTTCCTATCAGTGTATTTACACCTGTTAAAATAGTCAATGATTTGCAAAGAAAAGAACATCGAAATATGGAAGTATAAAACGTTTGCCATAGTATCATATTTCATTTTTTTCTTGCTCGCAAAAATTGAAAAAAATGCAGCTAATTGAAAAAAAAACTTGAAATCTAAATATTTGAAATAGTATGTAAGGGAATTATTTTGTTTTCTCCAAAAAAAATACTACCTTTGTCCTCCAATTTATAAAAACATAAAATTTAAAAATTATGCCTGTAAGAATCAGATTACAAAGACATGGGAAAAAAGGTTCGCCTTTCTTTCAAATTGTCGTAGCGGATGGTCGTGCACCTAGAGATGGAAAATTTATCGAGAAAATAGGTACTTACAATCCCATGAAAAACCCTGCCGAAATCAAGTTAGATATCGACAAATCGGTACAATGGATGCGCAATGGCGCACAACCTTCTGATACCGTTCGTTCTTTACTATCTCGTCAAGGAGCAATGATGAAACACCATTTGTTGAAGGGTGTGGACAAAGGTGCTTTAACCGCAGAACAAGCCGAAGTAAAATTCCAAGCTTGGGTTGTAGACAAAGAAGCCAGATTACAAAAAGTGAGTCAAGCCAAAGATGCTAAGCAAGTAGAAAGTTTGAAAGCTCGTTTAGAAGCAGAATCAAAAGTAAAAGAGGCCAAAGCCTCTGCAATTGCTGCAAAAAAATCGGAAGCTTTACAAGCAGTGAAAGCTGCTGAAGCTAAAGCCGCAGAAGCTGAAACTCCAACAACAGAAGAAGTAGTTGCAGAGCCTGTTGCTCAAACAACTGAAGGATAATATATTACAGAATAAATCTGTTTTAAAGGGTGTTTCGTTAGGAACACCCTTTTTTGCATATAAAATAATATCAAACAAGTACACTATAAGAGAAGCGCTAAGTTCGCTTAGACTTTGGCAGAATAACGTATTTATCGATTTTTAATCAAACAATTCAATGGGGCTATTGTTATTTTATTTACTATTAGCACTGTCTATATCCTTCCTTTGTTCAGTATTGGAAGCTGTGATTCTTTCCACTCCGATGACATTTGTAAATTTAAAAGTTACGGAAGGTGGAAAATCAGCTTTGCTTTTAAAAAAATTACGACAAAATTTAGAT
>JAVVPL010000143.1:0-2465 GCA_036655775.1 Bacteroidales bacterium
ATTTTATTTTAATCATTTACACGAAATTATTAGCGTTTTACTTTCTACTTCTTCTGAAATTATTTCAAATGCTTGCGATTAGGGGTCATCTATTTTTTGTATTACATATTCAAGGATATTATATTAAGGGAATAAACTAAATTTCACATAAAGATGATAACCTCTGCCAGGCATTGGTTGCCAAGGTACCGACTCGTAGGTGGTATTAAATATATTCGTAATTTTTGCCTCCACACTAAATCCCCATTTTTTATATTTAAAATTTTGACCTAACGAAAAATCGTTTAAACAATAAGCAGCCAAGCTTTGTGTATTGGAACTATTCACAAAACGTTCGCCCACAAAATTAATTTGCCAAGAGGTATAAAACCAAGGGGAGCTCACAGAGGTTTGACTATACAAAACATGAAATGGCACATACATCAATTGTTTCCCTACTGATTGATCGCCCCCAAATAGCTCTTTTTGGTTAATTGAACGACTAAACGTATACCCAGCCTGCTCACTAGCTTTCCATCTTTTATTTTTGATTAGAGGGCCAAATTGATAGCTTACATTGAGTTGGGCTTCCAAGCCCGAACTCATCACTTCCTTTAAGTTGATGGGGCTCCACAAAACTGAGGCATTGAGGGGTTGCCATAAAATCCAGTTATTGATATAGGAATAATAGGCTGTCAGATCAGTTTCTAAAGTCCAGGTTTCTTGCCAGGATTTAGCATAGGAAAATCCGCCTTCCACAGCAAAAGATTTTTCGGTTTTTAAATTTGGATTCCCTCCTGGTTGCCAATATAAATCGTTTAAGGTAGGTAGATGTTGGTTCAAACTTGTAGAAAATTTAAAAAATAAACGTTCTTGTTGTAGCAATTGATAATCCAATCCCAAAGTAGGAAGCGGAATTTGCAATTTTCGATCAACCAATTCTTCTCGAAGCAAAGCATACAGACGTAAACGGGACACTACCTGATAGTCGGCTTGCGCATAAATTCCTATTTGCAAACGAGAATGCAAAGCTTGGTAATAATTGGATTTTGCAAAATGATAATCGGCTTGCACGCCCCCTTTGATACTCAATTTTCCAAATATATATTTGTAATTTCCATGCAAGAAAAAACTTTGATATTGATGCTTGGATTTTTGTTTTTCCATTTTTCGATCATCGATATAATACATATCATCGATCAAATATGCTAACGAAACATCCAAGGCTGCGTGCATCTTAACTTGACTAAATTCCAAAACACTTTTGAGGCTATTGCCTCCTTCTTTTTCTTTTCCATTGTTGGAATTGACAATGATAGGGGTGGGAATATGTCTGAAATATTGATGTCCATACACCTTCAAAGCCCACTGTTGGGTGGACTTTGGTTTGTAGTAAAATTCTTGCAAAATGCCACTTTTTTGATAATCGGCATGTTGACGTCGTTCTAAAGTTTTATAGGCAGACCCATTGGCTGTGTTCCAATAGGGATAGTTATTGGCCGATTGCCCATAAAACGCTTTGGTTTTACTCGCAAATTTAGCGTTTGCAAAAGTAGCCGAAAGAAAGGTTTGATATGTTCCAAAACTGCCTACTTCTTGAAAAAGCTCAATTTTGTTTTTTGCGCCCCACTCGGGAGTGGTTTTGAGCGACACGCTTCCGCCCAAAGCTCCACTCCCTTGACCTAGGGATGCAGATCCATATAATAGTGCTATTTCATCATTGAAAAACACGGGAATAGTAGAAAAATCGGCACTTCCATTCAACTGCGAATTGATAGGGATCCCATTCCATAATACTTGGGTATGAGAAGCGCCAGTGCCTCGGAAAGAAGGCGTAGCTAAGCCTCCTTCACTATTCGATTAACAAAGTGGTGGAACTAGACAATAGAGAGGAAAGAGACAAATTTTGAGCTTGTTGTAATTGGGTATTTGAAATGCTTATTTTTTTGACCCCTTGTCCATATTGATGTGTCGATAGTCCATAAACCTCTACGCCTTGTAACTGTATGCTATCCAAAGGGCGCTCCTCTCCCTCCTTTATAGGCTCTTTGCCATAAAGGATAGGCATGACCATAAAAACACATACAATACAGCAGATAACACGCATCTTTCCCGTGCGGCTAATGCTATCAAATAGATAGGACATAGCGTTTATTTTTTGTAGAAACGAGAAAATGGATTGAAAAAAAACCGATAGGTATTCTTTCTTGCCTTTCTCCCGAAAGCTACGAAATTAATATTCCTACGGCAGGTCTTCTGGCTCGTTCTCTGAAAATTGTCTTCCCATCAATACCTTGACAGTGACTTTTTAATTTTCAGTTTAAAACACCTTTGAGAGTGTTTTAAATAGAACAATTTCAATAAACTAGAGCTAAGGACAGGCATACTTGGACTCTACTCTAGAAAAGAAATTGTCGGTTTTTATACCAACTTACAGCTACGGGGATAGCTCCTGATTAGAACAGGATTCCCTTTTAATCGGGTGG
>JAVVPL010000144.1:0-1040 GCA_036655775.1 Bacteroidales bacterium
TAGTGCCTATTTTCGATCAATTAGGCTTAGATGGCGCTCGTTCGGTGGGTGTTTTTTTTATCCAGCAAATTCTAATTTCTTTTTTTTTGAAAAAAAAAGTTGTAACTTTACTTTTTACAATTTCATTCACCCTTAAAACATATAGAGATATGGAAGCAGTAATTTTACAAAAAGCCAAAGTGTGGCTTAGCGAAGTGTATGACGAACAAACGCGTAAAGAAGTTCAAAATTTAATAGATGGGGATCCATCCGAATTATCGGAAGCTTTTTATCGTAATTTAGAATTTGGCACAGGTGGTCTAAGAGGAATTATCGGAGTGGGTACCAATCGAATGAATGTATATACCGTGGCTATTGCAACCCAAGGTTTTGCTAATTATATCAAAAAATCATACCCACAAGGAACGCAATTAAAGGTGGCTATTGCTTGTGATTCTCGTCATAAAAGCAGTTTGTTTTCAGAAATTACAGCTAGGGTATTTGCAGCGAATGATTTTAAGGTTTATTTATTTATGGGTATGCGGCCCACACCCGAACTTTCTTTTGCTGTACGGCATTTTAACTGTTGTGCAGGCGTGATGATTACCGCCTCGCACAATCCGAAAGAATATAATGGATACAAGGCATATTGGTCGGATGGAGGTCAATTAGTGGCTCCACACGATAGCAATGTAATTAAAGAAGTGGAAAAAATCACTGATTTTACCCAGGTGAAATTGTTGGGTAAAATGGGTGAGGATATAGAAACGGCGATGAAAGAAAAACCCGATTCCATAGAATGGATTGGAATAGAAGTAGATAACGCGTATCTGGCTAAAGTAAAAGCCTTGTCCTTATCGCCACAAGCAATCGCAAAACAGAAAAATTTTAAAATGGTATATACGCCCTTACATGGGACGGGCGCCACGCTTGTGCCTCGTGTATTGCGTGAACTTGGTTTTGAAAGTCTTTCAATAGTCGCTGATCAAGCCGTTCCAGATGGCGATTTTCCCACTGTAAAATCGCCTAATCCTGAAGAAAAGGCTGCATTGCAAATGGCT
>JAVVPL010000144.1:1050-2458 GCA_036655775.1 Bacteroidales bacterium
ATTGATCAAGCAAAGTATATAGGTGCTGATTTGGTCATGGCTACCGATCCCGATGCGGATAGAGTAGGGATTGCCGTACGTAGTAAATCGGGGGAATATCTTTTACTGAATGGAAATCAAACCGCCTCGGTTTTAATTTATTATCTACTAAACAAATGGAAAGAATTAGGTCGTTTAACTGGAAAAGAATATATTGTTAAAACCATAGTTACTACGGAACTTTTAAAAGATATAGCCGAGCGACATGGGGTGAAATGTTATGATGTACTTACAGGTTTTAAATTTATAGCTGAAGTGCTCAAAGAAAAAGAAGGTGAAGAAATCTTTATTGGCGGAGGCGAAGAGAGTTATGGGTATTTGGTCAGCGATTTTGTGAGAGATAAGGATGCGGTAATTGCGTGTTGTATGATTGCGGAAATGGCCGCAGATGCAGCTTGTCAAGGCAAATCGTTTATTGATATCTTGGAAACGCTTTATAAAGAATATGGATTTTATAAAGAAGGCTTATTTTCTTTGACCAAAAAGGGGAAATCGGGCATAGAGGAAATTCAACAAATGATGAATAGATATAGAACGCATCCACCCAAAGAAATCAATGGGAGTAGAGTACTTAAAATTTACGACTATAAATCTAGTGAAATGAGCGATTGTTTAACTGGAAGTAAAGATGTAATTAAACTTCCTAAATCAGATGTTTTGCAGTTTTTTACAGAAAAAGGAGATAAGGTAACTATACGTCCTTCGGGCACAGAACCTAAAATTAAATTTTATTTTGGAGTCAAGGCGCCATGGATAGAGGGGGTTTCTTATGAAGAACAAAACGCAGCTTTAGAAAAGCAAATAGAGGCAATTGTAATATCCCTCGGATTGAGGAAATAAAAAGCTTGAAAGCCTTGGAAATAGCCTTAAATAAGCAAGTGGAGAGTAGGGAATACTCTCAATTAAATCTTTATGATAAATAGACCGTATAGATGAAGGATTTGAAAAAAATATTGATAATTCAAACTGCCTCTTTGGGGGATGTAATCTTAGCAACGCCTGTAATTGAAAAGTTACAGGCGTTTTATCCGCATGCACAAATTGATTTTCTAAGCAAAAAAGGAAATGAATGTGTATTGAAGGGGCATCCTAAAATTCATCATTTATGGCTTTGGGATAAGTCGGAACACAAAAAAATGCACCTTTTAGGCTTATTAATGGCGATTCGGGATGAAAAATATGAGCTGGTGGTCAATTTGCAACGTTTTTTTAGTACTGGTTTACTTTGTGCAGCCTCGGGAGCTAAGCAACGCATAGGCTTTGCCAAAAATCCACTGTCGTGTTTTTTCTCTAAACGACTTCCACATTCAATAAAAGATGGAAATAGTAAGCATGAGATAGATAGAAACTTATCATTGATTACTTCTAT
>JAVVPL010000145.1:0-2457 GCA_036655775.1 Bacteroidales bacterium
AAAAAATCTTTTTTTAAGGCCTCTCCTTCTTGAATTCTACTTTGATTGATTAAAACAATACATTCATGGATGGATGCCAAAACAGCTTGTGCTTCTGTTTCGCCTATTTCTTGGCTTTGTTCTGTGTCAAAAACGTTGGGTAAACGCAGTAAATAGGCCATGGGATCGCTACCCAAAGGAATCCCACTTTCTTTTGAAAAAGAAAGTAAATCTGCATAATACGTAGCTAAGATTGTTCGATTTAACTTTCCTGCAGTTTCAACATCTCCTTGGTTTTTATCGGGATAAATGAGTAATTCTATTTTCCCTCTTTCCATCTCTTTAGATACTAAAGTGCGAATTTCAAGTTCTAAGTTTCGGTATTTTAATGGAATTTTACAATTGAAATCCAATTGTTTAGAATTAATAGAACGCAATTCTATTTGTAATGTTTTGTCGGGTAACTCACATTTAATCTTTCCGAAGCCCGTCATTGATTTTATCATAGTCTCTAATTTGAGTGCAAATATACAAAAAAAAAAGGATTAGGAAAAGAGAATAATTGCTATCCTCCATATAGATGTAAACTTCCTCCTGCTGCAGGTAAATACTTGACCCCATACCAACAAATTTGCAAGGCTATAAATGCGATAATCAACACGATATAGGCTATTTTTTTGTTTGTTGGATATTGCAAACGATAGTGTATATAAAAGCTATAAAGCAAGCAAGTAAGTAAAGCCCATGTTTCTTTTGCATCCCAATTCCAAAAATGTCCCCAAGCTGCTTTACCCCATACTGCCCCAAAAATCATACCTATATTGAGAAAAGCAAGCGCAATATAGACCAAATTGTCGGCACTTTTTAAAAGTTTAGGATCTTGTTTGTGGCTAAGTAGTCCATAGAGAGCCAATATAAAGGAGGCTCCAGCCAATGCATAGGCAAACATATACACTCCTACATGAGGGGCAAACCATACACTTTGCAGAGCTGGCATCAATGTGGCATCGTGAAGTTCGGGTTTACATAGATTTATTGTCAAAAAAACAATAGACATCAAAGATGTATACGATAGAATCCATTTGTATTCCCAACGAATATAGGTTAGCACGCCTGCTAAGAGTAAGAATAAGGCATACCACAAACGAGTTTCACCAAGGGTGCGCATAGGCGGACGTGCCAAACTATGCCATAAAAAGAATAAAAAAGCCAATAAAACTAAAATGGCTAAGATTGAAAAGCTGAGCGCTGTTTTCTTTTTTTTCTGCCATGCAGCTAGGGCGGAAATTAGGGCACAGAGGCTGCAAATACTAAATATATACACAAATAAAGTCCATGCTAACATGTTTTTCCTCCTTTGCTACTAAATAAAAAAATATTGCCCCCTACAAACAAAATCAGTCCAACATAAATAAACCAAGTCCAAATATCTCGCACTAACATCAATTGACTGAGCGCAGGCTGTCCATCTTGTGCGGGTCGATAACTATATTGATAAATCATCCATTCGCTAAGGGTAAAAGGTTTGTTTACTTTTATTTGTGTTTTTATTTCTGTATGATTGGCTCTTTGCACACTTACCCAAGAGGTATAGGCTTTGATTTGTTCATTGGTGTAATAATCGATATTAAAAGAATCTAAGTGTAGGGTAAAAGGAAGTTGATAGACATATCCTTTGGCATTATATGCTTGATTGGACGTTTGTCCCTCATATAAAGGCATATAAACTCTTTGTTCACTCCATTGACTTAAACCTAAAAAAAACAAGCTCAGAAACAGTCCGATATGGGTCAACATAAAACCAATATCTCTAGTCCCAAAACGGAATTTAAGTAAGCGTTTACAAATACTGGCTACTAGACAAATCAATAAAAAACAGATACTTATTCCTAGGAGAATCCATAAAAAACGAGGCGTTTGAGCGAGCAAGCCCACTCCTAAGGAAAAAAGTATCAAACAGCCCATACTCATAAGCGCTGCTTTACGTCCTGCAAAAAACAAAAAAAAGTGCTTCATAATTTTGCAAATATACATTTTTTGCTCGACTTATTGACATTTTTGTGCAAATCTTCTTTGTATTTGTCAATTTAAAAGTTGTATAGAAACGTATAAATTGGTAAATTTGCAAATTATATAAAGTATGAACTACGTAGAAGTTATATATTTTTCAAACGGAGGGTTTGCCACACAAAATAAAAATAAATTTTGTCTAGGTGCAAGCGAAGGTTGACAAATATATAGGTTCTATCTCTAAAATTATTGATTTATGAAAATAGCTCTCCCTCTCCTTAGTTTGAGTATGGCTGCACTTTTGTTTTCGTGTAAACCAGATGCAAGCAAAGAAGTTTCCGTGGTCGGAAAAACTGATTTTAAAGTAGAAAACCGTCGATTAAATCCTGAGGCTTTATGGGCTATGGGCCGTTTGGGTGAAGTGGCTGTATCGCCCAATGGACAATACATTGTCTATGGGGTCAAATA
>JAVVPL010000146.1:0-2424 GCA_036655775.1 Bacteroidales bacterium
ATATATTCCCTATTCCATCATTGATTGTAGTCGCCCCCTCCCCTCCGACAAGCCGCACATTGTCTATGGATATTGGGTGGTCGATTCGGAATCCACACTTGTAATTCCCGCAGGCACAAAAATCTATTTTGCTCCTGATGCCACCTTGTGGGTCTATGATGGAGGCAGTTTAAAAGTGCAGGGACAAAGAGGACAAATCGTGTCTTTTCAATCTATGCGTTTAGATGCACACTATAAAGATGTAGCGGGGCAATGGGGACGTATTTGGCTATCGGCAGGCAGCAAAGACAACGAAATCAATTACGCTCTTATTAAAAACGGCACCGTTGGAATTTGGGCAGATACCCTCGCCAACAACAACCCTACTTTACTAATTAACAACACCATCATCAAAAATATGTCCGCCGTAGGTTTATTGGCACAAGGGAGTTCGATTCGAGGAAGTAATCTCGTTATAAGCAATTGCCAAACAGCAAGCTTAGCCTTAACCTTAGGAGGCAATTACAGTTTTTATCAATCTACTTTTACCAATTATTGGGCGGGCAATTTAAAAACCACCTATTCTTTACTGCTCAACGATTATTATGTAGATCAAAAACAACAAACCCAATTACGTCCTTTCGATCGTATTGAATTTATTAATTGTATTTTTTATGGACATAATGAAGAACAATTGTCTTTTGATCTCAAATCAAAATCCGCAATTCCTTACAAATTTGATTATTGTTTAATTCGTCATAAAGCGTCTTTAAATGAGGCTTATGTTAATTGTGTTATAAATCAGGATCCTCTTTTCGTCGATTTTGCAAATAGTAATTTTGAAATTACAGACAGCAAATCGCCTGCGATTGGACGGGGTACATCTACGGGAGCAACTTTAGCCCCTTTAGATATTAACGGGGTGTTTCGTTCAGGTATTCCCACTATTGGAGCGTATGAATATACGCCTAAAGATCCCAATCCTTCAAACAGATAAACTATGCATACATCCATTCGATTTTTTTACGCTTTAGTTATTTTCATACTTCCGTTTACTTCCGAAAGCAATGTGTCTATAAACCCTGCCCATAAACAAGCGATTGAATATTACGGTGGCGATTGGCAATGTGCGCATGTTCGAGGTAAATCGTTACAAATTCCAGAACACAAAATTCATTTCTACCTTGTACCTTCCGATAGTCTCTCTGATTTTTCAATGCCTTGTGAAAATATCAAAATCATTTCACAATACGGAAAAAGAGATGGAAAAATGCACACGGGAGTCGATATCAAACAAAAGAAAAATGCACCTATTTTTGCGGTTTTCAATGGCATTGTACGTATGGCTTGCAACTATGGAGGTTATGGCAACACCCTCGTAATTCGCCATGCTAACGGACTTGAAAGCGTATATGCTCATTTGTCAAAAATGCAAGTAAAAGTAGGCGACCATGTACATTTTGGCGACACCATTGCCCTTGCTGGAAGAACAGGGCGAGCATCTACCGAGCATCTACATTTTGAACTTCGCTATCTCTACAATCATCTAAATCCTTTGGTCATCTTCGATTTTGCAAACAAAGCTTTAATTTGCAATCATTTTATTTATAAACGCGGCGTATTTAAAGCAAAGCACACACCGACCGAAACGACCGAAATAGTCACAACTACCGAAAACATACCCGTTCCTTAACCTCTTATTTGGACACAACCAATTGGATCGTATTTCTACTTCTTTGTTCCAATAAAATGGTTTTAGATCCTAACACTTGATCAATGACCTCTTGTGTATAATGCCGAATTGTGATAAGAATTAAGTCTTCATTATACGCTACTTTATATTCTTCTTGCAATTGAGTTAACAAATTTTGCCATTCTCCTTTTTGCGTATCTACACAAACCGAAAAACTCAATGCCGAATTTTGCATTACATTTACCTTCACCCCATATTTGACAAAACAACTAAATAAAAAAGATAAATTTTCTTCTGTTATAAATGAAAAATCTTTGGGATAAATAGAAATCAACATTTGATTGGTTTTAAAAATATAGGAAGGAATAGAGGTATATTCTACACCCTCCAAACCAATCCAAGATCCTTCTTCTTCTGGATGCAAAAAAGAACGCACATGTAGCGGAATTCCTTTATTTTGCAAAGGTTTAATTGTTTTGGGATGAATAATACTAGCCCCATAATAAGCCAACTCTGTGGCATCAGTATACGAGATATAATCCATTTTGATAGTAGGACTAAAAAACTTGGGATCCGCATTTAATACCCCTGGCACATCTTTCCATATAGTCATTTTATCTGCCGACAAACAATACGCAAAAATAGCGGCCGAATAATCGGATCCTTCTCTTCCTAAAGTAGTCGTATGTTCCTGCGAACCAGCAATAAAACCTTGCGAAATAACAATATTACATTGTTCCATCAAAGGAAGT
>JAVVPL010000147.1:0-2413 GCA_036655775.1 Bacteroidales bacterium
ATAAAAAGCCTTTGATGAAATAAATTTAGTAGCCTCGAGGGGAATCGGACCCCTATTTAAAGTTTAGGAAACTTTCGTTCTATCCATTGAACTACGAGGCCATAAAAGTAGCGGATGTAAAACATCCGCTACTTTTTTTATTTATTTACAAATTCTAAAACCGAATGGCAAATATACTGCAATTGTTCTTCACTCAATTCGGTGTGCATAGGTAAGGAAATTACATTTGCACATAAATTTTCGGTAATAGGAAAATCGCCATGTTTGTAACGTGGGTCCAAATATGCTTTTTGCAAATGAAGAGGCACTGGATAATAAATCATGGCAGGGATCTCTTTAGTTTGTAAATACGCTTGTAGTGCATTGCGATCGATACCCTTACATACTAAGGTGTATTGATGAAAAACATGCTTATTATAAGAAGTTATACTGGGGGTTTGCAGTTTTGGACAAGAAGCAAAGGCTTGCGTATAAAAGGCGGCGGCTTTGGCTCTGGCGGCATTATATTGATCGAGGTGTTTGAGTTTGGTATCCAAAACTACGGCTTGTAAACTATCTAAACGAGAATTTACACCGATGGAGTCATGATAGTAGCGAATTGCCATTCCGTGATTTACAATGACGTGCATTTTTTGTGCGAGCGCATCATCATTGGTAAAAATTGCTCCCCCGTCTCCGTAGCAACCTAAATTTTTGGAAGGAAAAAATGAGGTACATCCGACATTGCCAATGGTTCCTGCTTTTGCTATTTTTCCTGTTTTGCTGTGGTGTTCGGCCCCAATGGCCTGACAGGCATCTTCGATAACAAATAAATGATGTTCGTGGGCTATTTCCATAATGGCATCCATATCGGCACATTGACCAAATAAATGTACGGGAACAATTGCTTTGGTTTTTGGCGTAATAGCACGTTTGATAGCCTCTACATCAATATTGAAAGTATAAGGGTCTACGTCGACTAAAACTGGGGTTAAACCCAATAGTGCAATAACCTCAGCGGTTGCCACAAAAGTAAAACTAGCCGTGATCACTTCATCGCCAGGTTTTAAGCCTAAGGCCATCATTGATACTTGCAATGCATCGGTGCCATTCCCACAAGGAATCACATGTTTTACACCTAAATATGCTTCCAAATTGGCTTGAAAATTTTTTACAGTGGGTCCATTAATAAAAGCACAAGAAGAAAGCACCTCTTGCATTTTGCTATTGATTTCGTTTTGGATAGGCTTATATTGGCTTTGTAAGTCTACCATTTGTATTTTTTGCATACGTCTAATTTTATGAAATAGTCTTTATTTAACCTACAAAGGTACAATTTTTTTTCTAGTTTTTTTCTATCTTTTTTTTGGAGCAGACAATAAACCATTGATTAAATTTGGTGTCGGACATTTTCTTTGTACATCGTACAATTCCCCATGCAATACTAAAAGAAAAAAGACAACGAGCGACAAAAACGCCCGTAAAGCTAGCTCCTATCGACATCATAAGCAAGGAGTCTTCAATAATACTATGGCAAAGCGACATTAAAACAAAAGCATAAAAAATATCTTTTTTGGCAATGGTTTGCGTGCGTGCTTCTTCTATAATAAGTGCGCCTCCATAAGCAATGCCTAAGGTTAGACCAATTACGGTAATAGGAATTACTTTTCGGCTAATACCTAAAGCTCCCAAAATAGGTTCTAAGATTTTAGAAAATTTATCGAGCCAACCGATTCGTTTTAAAATATCCATCAAGGTACTCAATGAAAAGATGATTAAAAAAACAATCCCATAATTTTTTATTTCATTCAAAAGCCAGATTCCTAGCGTATCGTTTTCGGGAGTTTCAAATATTTGGCTCACCAGGGGCACTTGAGTGTAGAGACCAAAAAAACGATAAAAATGGAATAGAGTAAAGCCGATAAAAAGACCAAATCCAAAACGGAGTATAAATTGAGGAAGCATTTTAATGCCTGCTTTACGAGCCACCAAAAGTTCTACAGGAAATGTATGTGCTGCTAACATTATAGACGCTAAAACTGTAATTTGTGCTACGGTGAGTTGTAAATTGCCTCCAATTGAAAACAAAGTGATCATTCCACCGTAAATATTGGAAAGCATGGTGGAAGCCCACACAATGCCCATTTCACCAGGAAGTCCCATCAATTCCATCAAAGGTGCCAAAACATTGCCAATAACGCTAATTAATCCAGTGAGTTGTAAAAATTTCACAATAATGGATACGGGTAACATGATTTTAAAAATTACCCAAAAGGAGCGAAGAGCTTGGGTAAACCAAAGTTTAAGTAAGGACATAGCGTATTATTTAAGCAGCGAAATTACAAAAAATTTTGTAGTTTACGAAAATATATGTACTTTTGCACCTCTTTAAAGAATGGCGGGATAGCTCAGTTGGTTAGAGCGTCGGATTCAT
>JAVVPL010000148.1:0-2373 GCA_036655775.1 Bacteroidales bacterium
CTTGGTTTAGCGTTTAAATTATCGCTATTGCTTGGTTTACAAAATGTCAATGAACTCTCTTAAATTTACTCTCTCGAGAATTTCGTGTCAATACTAAATAAATTTCTTATTAATGTATTGGGAGTGATGTTTGTGGTGAACTTTTAATGTTTGCGATTTCTCAATCGAAACGAGGTTGCAAAGGTAATACTAAATTTTGGAACTACCAAATTTATTTTCTAAAACTTTCAATTTGTTTTTCTAACAAAATTTGAAACTGTATCTTCGCTTTCCTTTATAGAACGAGCGTTTGAAGCGATTGCTTAATCAAAATCGAAACGCGAGTGCAAAGGTAATACTAATTTTCGGAACTACCAAATTTATTTTCTAAAAATTTTCTTTTTATTTTTAGACTAAATTTGAAACTGTATCTTCGCTTTCCTTTATAGAACGTAACGTTTAGAATGATTCGCAAGTCCCAATCGAAACGCGAGTGCAAAGGTAATACTAGTTTTTGGAATTACCAAATATTTTTCTCAAAATATTTAAAAAATCTCACCATTTTTGTTTTGAACGCTTCCGAATGAACTTGTTTCTCAAACGGGATTGCAAAGGTAGTGCTATTTTTTGTATTTGCAAACTTTTTTTTGCATTTTTGCAAAAAAAATACTTTAGAGTAAAGCTATCAGCTTTTTAGCGTTTTCTAAAGTTTGGTCAACTGGGGACTCGTAGGGTATTATAAGGCTTCCCGTCCTCTTTTCTATGGATTTTCGATAACCTTTATCATAGTATTTAAGGGCAATACGAGCAGCATCTGCCAAATTATCTTCTTCTATATATTGTATAGCTTGTGCACATTGTTCTCGTCCCAATCGTTTTTGAATTTTTGAAAATGCTTCTATCAATTGATTTTTAGGAAGTTGACCGTATTCGGCTAAAATACGCACTAGCCGCAATTCCATAGGAATAGAAAATAAAAATAAGGGTGACTCTTGCAATAGATTAAATAAGTCTATGGGTATGTTCACTTTACCTATGGTCATACTCTCGCCTTCGCACCAAATTACTTTTGTAGCATCAAATTGCCGAAAGGCCTGATGTAATAAATTATAAAAACTTTCATTGCTGGGTTGCGCCCCTAAACCATAGGAACCAAATGCGGAACCTTTGTGATTGGCCAAGCCTTCTAAATCCAAAACTTGTTGTCCTAAATTACGCATTTCATGCAGTATATGCGTTTTTCCACAAGCGGTAGGCCCCCCGAGTATACGGAATTTCCACGCATGCGCCTCTATGAGTTCGTTGAATGCGTTGCGATAGGCTTTGTATCCGCCTACTAATAGATAGACTTCAAAGCCTGCCATATCTAAAAGCCAGGCCATGCTCCCACTCCGTTTTCCTCCACGCCAACAATACAAACAAAGAGGCTTCCCTCCTTTTGCCTGCTTTTTAGCCTGACGAACCCAATATGCCATTTTGGGTCCCACAAACTCTAATCCTTGTTCAAAGGCTATTTCAGGGCTTTTTTGTTTGTAGAGTGTACCTACAATTACGCGCTCTTCATTGGAAAACAAAGGAAAATTTAAGGCATCTGGCAAATGCCCTAAATCATATTCAGCAGGAGTACGTACATCTAAAAGTACGGATGAAGCTGCTTTTTGCAAAAAATCATCAATTTCGAGCTGTATGACCATTATCCTAAGAATGGATTGTGTTTGCGTTCATGCTCAATGGTGGTGCGCCCACCATGACCTGGACGAACCGTAAAATCATCGGCTAAGGTGAAAAGTTGCTCGTGTATACTTTTTTTAAGTTGATCGTAATCGCCTGTGGGGAGGTCCGAACGTCCTATACTACCGTAAAAAAGCACATCTCCCGAAAAAACAGTTTTATCGGCATGAGCTACAAAACAAAGACTGCCATCACAATGTCCAGGCACATATCGGGCTTCGAGTTCGGAATGCCCAAATTGAATTTTATCTTTATCTCCTATATATAGGTATTCTTTGGGAAGAGCATTTAAATGAAATCCAAAAACAGAGGCATGCAAGGGAGCATCTTCTAAAATTGCTTTTCCGTCTATATGCATTTCCAAAGGCAGGTGATATTGCGTACATAATTTTTCTGTCGATAAAATATGATCAATATGTGGATGCGTAATTAATATATGTACGGGTTTTAACTGATTTTCGTCTATATAGGCCAACAAGGCTTTTAGTTCGCTTTCGTATTCACAAGCGGGATCGATAATCACACATTCTAAAGTTTCATCACTTACAATATAGGTATTCACCTCTAAGGCATTGTAAGGAAGTGCTTTTATTTTTATCATTTTGTTTTTTGCTGACAAAGATAGTGATATTTTAAAAATAATCGTCGATTTTCAATCAATTA
>JAVVPL010000149.1:0-2372 GCA_036655775.1 Bacteroidales bacterium
GCTTTGTAGATACGCAGAGGCAGCACAAGGATCGCCTCCACATTCTTCTAAACCATCGGTGATCAAAATAATGATATTCCGACAATTGGAACATGGGGAAAAATCGTTAGCTGCCTGTTCTAATGAATACGCTATCGGAGTGGAACCTTTGGGTACCAAACTTTTAATTTTATGCGCAATTTGTTTCACATTATTGGCGGCAAAGGGCACTTCTAAACGTGTATCTTTACAATCTAAGGGGGGAAATGAACTTTGATGCCCATAAACCCTCAAGGCTAATTCTAAATTTTTAATCTGAGATAAGGTATCCAAAATATTCATCATCAAATTTTGTGATATCAGCATTTTGGAATCACTTTGCCAACGGGCATTCATGCTATTGGATGCGTCATAAATAAGCAATATCCGCGTTTTGAATACTGGGTCTACATCCTGTAAAATAGAACTTTGCGCATATATAGAAAAAATAGAAGCCATACTAATTACAAGTATCACCCCAAAAGAAGTTAGTTTCTTCTTCTGACACATATTTATAAAGTATCGCTTCATGTAAGGAATTCTATTTATCTTATTAATAATCGCCTAAGGTTTCTCTTAATTGCAATAATGCAGCTTCTTTTTGCTCATCACTAGGTGCCGTACCATGCCATTTACACAAATTGGTCATAAAATCAACCCCATGTCCCATTTCGGTATGCATTAGGATCATAATTGGTTTCTTATGCCCTGTGAGCGATTTGGCGAGTTCTAGGACACGAAGTATGTCTGCCATATCATGACCATTCATATTGAGTACAGTCCATCCAAAAGCCTCAAATTTGGCTTGTAGGTTTCCCAAGTCCATCACATCTTTGGTGGCGCCATCAATTTGCAAACCATTATAATCGACCGTAGCTATTAAGTTGTCGACCTCTTTAGCACTTGCATACATGGCAGCTTCCCAATTTTGACCTTCTTGTAATTCACCATCTCCATGTAAAGTATACACTAAGGAGGAATCATTATTTAATTTTTTGGCTAAGGCGGCACCTATCGCATTGGATAATCCTTGTCCTAAAGATCCAGAAGCCATACGTATGCCTGGCAAATTGAAAGAGACACTGGGATGTCCTTGTAAACGACTCCCTATCTTACGAAAAGTAGCTAATTCTTCTTTGGGGAAATAACCTATCCGAGCTAATACACTATACAAGGCAGCCGAAAGATGTCCATTGGACAAGAAAAAATAATCTTCTCCATCGGCTTGCATTCTAAACTTGTTTGGATTATGTTTTAAAACATTAAAATATAGAGCTGTAAGGAAATCGGCACAACCTAAAGATCCGCCTGTATGTCCTGATTTTGCTCCATTGATCATGCGAATGATATCGCGTCTTACTTGCATTGCAGTATTCTGCAATTCACTTATAGTCAACATAGTATATTATTTAAAATTCTTCTACAAAAGTATGAAAAAAAAATGATAAAACCAAAATAGCTTTTATTAACCGAAACTGAAACCGCATTGCTTTTTATAGTAAGACTTATTTTCGACATATTGATTTAGGATAAATAAAACTGTATCGACAAAGATATGAGAGAGTTGCTTCACTTATTTTAAAGAATCACTTCCGCTCACTTCGAGATGAAACAATGCTCTGAAAATCTATTTTTATAAATGTTGTGCTCCGTTTAGAGAAAATAAACATAAATTTAAGGATGCAAAGGGCAAGCAGTTCTTTGGGAAAATTGGACTGAGAAAAATTTGTTTTTATTGCTGAGAAATTCACGTCTTTTCACAAAAGTATTTTTGATTGACATATTGAAGAATAAGTATTTACAGACTTTATTGAGAGCTTTTGTATAGAAATCTCTAAATATGAACTTTGCTTAGAGAAAGTATTTGTGTTTAGCGTTCAAACACTTTCCACAAAACAACCTCTGGTACCGCAGCTACAACGCCATTTCTTCTTTTTTGACAGGATGTATAAATTTTTTGTGATTGATTTTAAAGATTTTGCAGATCTATACAAATTTAGCTCATTGATTTACACAATATAAAATTAAAAAAAGGCGCATTCGAGAGAATGCACCTTTCCCTAATCAATTTTAAAGATTTTTTATTTACTCTATCAAATTGATTATACAAACCAAAACTATAAAAAAAACCAAAACATTTATTAATATTAAAACCTTAAGTTTAACTTTTTTGCTCATATTCATTTTTTATTTTTCTAAATAAGCATTTCTAAAACAAATTGTATTTACTTCGCAATGGCTCACTATGGCACAAAAAACTTAGTTTGTAATTGTGTATTTTTATTTTTCACTCTAGCAATATAAATTCCTGTTTGTAAATGTGAAATATCCACACAAGCATCTGCACTAAAAGT
>JAVVPL010000150.1:0-841 GCA_036655775.1 Bacteroidales bacterium
ACACCGGAGGCACCTTGCACACCATAAACAGCTGCTGATGCCGCATCTTTAAGTACCGTAATGGTCTCTATCTCTGATGGGTCTAAAGAGCCGAGTATATCTCGTTGTACCCCATCAATAATATAGATAGGAGAATTGGTACCTGTTGTTGCATAACCACGAATTAAAATAGAAGATCCCTCACCGGGAATACCGCTACTTTGCTTTGTGACCAACCCCGGTAAACGTCCTGCCAGCATATTACTGACATTATCCATTGGAACTTCGTTCAATTCTTTTGTATTTACTTGAGAAATAGAACCCGTAACACTGATTTTCTTTTGCGTACCGTATCCTACGACAACAATATCATCGAGTAGTTGCGAGTTTTCTTGGAGAACTACTCTAATATTTTTTTTATTACCCACCGATACTTCGGCTGTAACATAACCGATAAATGAAACTACAATTGTGGTATTCTTTTTTGTAGTATATAGACTGAAATTACCGTCTATATCGGTAACAATACCATTTGTAGTGCCCTTTTCCAATACATTTGCACCAATAATTGCCTCTCCTGTAACATCTTGCACTCTACCCGTTATTGTTTGTTGGGCATACATAGATAACCCGACAAAAATAAGAGTGAGCGTAATAAACATTCGTTTAATACATAATTCATGTTTCATAATAGCTAATATTAAAGTTAATGTGTGTTTTTGATCACTTCTCTATTTTTTCTCTTTCTCGATTGCTTCCAAAATTTTCCAGCACTGATACATTCCTCTTGGCACATGAAAACAGCCCTTCCATTTTCCGCCCTTTAATGGGAGCAGAACCTCTCCTTGACGATTTAAATAGC
>JAVVPL010000150.1:851-2289 GCA_036655775.1 Bacteroidales bacterium
CATACCATTCGGGATATTTTTCATCTTTAAAATGTGACCATGCGTAGTTGTGTACTTTTTCAAACCACTCTAAACATTCTTTATCACCCGTTAATTGATAGCCCTTTAACATTGATATCAACGTTTCAAGATGCACCCACCACAATTTTTGATCCCATTCTAACTGTTGTGTTGGGTGACCCAAACGATCCATAAAATAAAAAATACCGCCATATTGTGTATCCCAACCATATTTTACCATGGTTAAGGCAATATTTTTTGCTTTTTCTATTAAATCGGGACGATTTAGCCGTTTGCCTAAATCCATAATAAACCACATGGCCTCGATAGAGTGTCCGGGATTAATAGAACGCCCTTCAAAGGTATCTGACAATGCTCCGTCAACCGTTACATTTTCGATAATAATACCCCCTAATTCGGGACGATAAAACACATCCATCACCTCATGAATACAGGTATCAATGGTTTGTTGCAAATAATCTTTATCCAACAAATGCTCTATCTCTAACGCCAAATTACACAGAATCATCGGCAAAGCAAAGTTTTTTAAATTACGCGTTCCTACATGTATCTTATTCCATTTTCCTTTTGGATTATCTAATTTTGAAAGAATGATTTCAAAAGTCTTTTTAGCAATATCTGCATATTCTTGATTACCGGTAGCCAGACTCAATTGACCAAAAGCCATAGTAGCAAAAGTATAAGAAAATATATTATAAGGGTCTACCAAGGGGCGGCCTTCTCTATCCAAAGAAAAATACCAATTGTAATTTCCATCGTGACCATATTTTTTCATAAATTCGCCGCCTTGAATGGCACAATCTAACCATTCTTGTCTTTTCTCTACTTTGTTATACAACATTGAGAACATCCAGACTTCACGCCCCTGCAACCAAATAAATTTATCGGTGTCAAATACTTTTCCTTCCCTGTCTAAACAAGTGAAGTAGCCACCAAACTCTTTGTCTTGAGAATTGTTAAGCCAAAAAGGTAATACACTATCTAATAGCTCACCTTTGTATTGTTTAGCTAATTTATTAAAATCCATAATTTTATAATATTATATGATACTTAATTAATTATTTTTTATTCCAATATTCTTCTATTTCTTCCGATGATTTGCCGGTTGTCTCGGGAACCAATTTCCAAATAATTAAAATATAGGGAACACACATCAGTGCAAATAAGAAGAATGTACCTGCGGGGGTTAAGTTCAATAACATCCAAGGCGTGAGTTGACCGATCAAAAAAGTTCCTACCCACAAAGCAAAGCCCGCAATCGACATGGCCAATCCCCTAATTTTCATTGGATACATCTCACTGAGCAATACCCAAATAACAGCGCATATAGAAACGGCACAACAGAATATATAGACCAAAAAGAGAATTAATAAAACAGTACTTGAGATACCCATTGCCTCTCCTTTCATAAAATAGA
>JAVVPL010000151.1:0-2267 GCA_036655775.1 Bacteroidales bacterium
CAATCTACTCCAACATTTGGATCGTTCCACAATATTCCTCCGTCAAATTCAGGAGCATAGTAATCAGTACATTTGTATATCATCTCGGTGTTGTCTTCGAGTGTGAGAAAACCATGTGCAAAGCCACGTTCAACAAATAATTGACGTTTGTTCTCTGCGCTTAGTTCCACTTTCTCCCATTTGCCGAAGGTGGAGCTGCCCGGACGAAGATCGACAAGCACATCAAGCACAGCACCAGCCACAATGCGCACTAGTTTGCCTTGTGTGTGGCTCGTTTGGAAATGTAATCCTCTTAACACTCCTTTTGACGACTTACTGTGGTTGTCTTGTACAAAGTCGTATGGTATGCCTATCTCTTCAAAATCTTTGCGTGAGTAGCTCTCCATAAAGAAACCGCGACTATCTCCGAAAACAGTTGGTTCTATTATTGTAACTCCATCTATTGAAGTTTTAATTTTTTTAAATTTATTCATCTGTTTTTATTCTTGAAAGTAGATATTGTCCGTATTGATTTTTTATCATAGGTTGAGCAAGTGCACATAGTTTATCTGCATCAATCCATCCTTTTTCATATGCTATTGCCTCAAGGCAAGCCACTTTTAAGCCTTGTCGTTTCTCAATCACTTCAATAAATGTTGAAGCCTCAGAAAGAGAATCGTGTGTGCCTGTGTCGAGCCATGCAAATCCTCTACCTAAAATTTCAACTTTCAACTCTTTGTCGTTCATGAATTGTTCGTTGACGGTTGTGATTTCATATTCGCCACGAATTGATGGTTTTATTTTAAATGCAACATCAACAACTTTGTTTGGGTAGAAATATAATCCTACGACAGCATAGTTTGATTTTGGTGCTTTAGGTTTCTCCTCTATTGATATAGCATTCCCAATTTCGTCAAAAGCCACAACACCATAACGTTCAGGATCTGAAACACGATAGCCGAACACAGTTGCGTATCCTTCGTCGGTGTTTTTTACTGCTTGACGTAATATGGCTGAGAATCCTTGACCGAAGAATATATTGTCACCTAGCACCAAACAAACAGAATCACTACCTATAAAATCTTTACCGATAGTAAATGCCTGAGCTAATCCGTCGGGTGAAGGTTGTTCTTTATAGGTGAATTGAACCCCATAATCTTTACCATCGCCAAGCAAGCGTTTAAAGCCTGGAAGATCGTAAGGAGTACTGATGATAAGTATCTCGCGAATCCCAGCCAACATAAGTACTGAAATTGGATAAAATATCATAGGTTTATCGTAAATAGGAAGTAGTTGTTTACTTACACCTTTAGTTATAGGGTAGAGGCGTGTGCCGCTCCCTCCTGCCAAAACAATACCTTTCATAAGTAATAAAATTTCTACGAAAGTAGATATTTTATGGTAAATTTCCAAGTATTATATGTAATAGCATATAATTTCATTAATAAATTATTTTATTATTGTTGTCAGAAAAAAATTTAAACCTAGGGTGTAATCGTGTTGGTTGCTTTTATTTATATCATATTTATGTAGTAGTGACATAGGTAATAAATTAATGTTTTTTAAGAAAAAAGTATGCACTTGCTGTGCTTCAAAAGACTGAAACCCTATTAGAGGGTTTTCGGGAGCTACTGCTGCGGCTTCTTGGGTTTGCATTGAGGTAAAGCATAATTTTTAACTGGACAATAATAATTTTATATATATGCCAAAAAGGTGCTATTATGCCATGTTATTTCTGATGTACAAAAAAATGATAAAATTTGTGAAATTTTTTATATATTTTACATACCAAAACACAATCAAATATAGTTATATATGCAAGAATAATTTTTACAATTATTATGAAGATATAGATGAGAAAAGGATTTTTACATTCAATTGATTCAGTAATAGAATTACAATCAATTTTAAACAAGATGAATAAAGCAGACGTTGATTTAGAGAATATCGTTATCAATGAGGAGTTCTATTCTTTTGTCAAATCGTTGCAACGTGGCGATTGTGTGGTGATTTACAGCCTTAGTGTTTTCGGAAGTATATTAGAACTTCTGACTGCGGTAGTAAATTTAGAAGAAAAGGGAATAAAAATTGAGTCAGTCAGTGAGCCTTGGTTTAATGATTACAACTCAAACATATCATTTGTCAAAGGTCTGAATGATATTGGTCGTAAGTTAGTTGGCATACGCACCAAAAAAGGTTTAGGCAAAGCTAGAGCTAAAGGTCAAAAACTTGGTCGTCCATTTGGTACAACCACTTCTAGTGAGAAGGTAAAAGAGGCTGAACGAATA
>JAVVPL010000152.1:0-2265 GCA_036655775.1 Bacteroidales bacterium
TTTTTTCATCTGTGCAGTAGAGGCTATCTGTAAAGCCAAGTGAAATAGGGACGTATGGGGTGGTGTCGCAAAGGTCGTAGCGGAGGATAAAGCTGGTTAGAGGTAGGGTATCCCATAAAGGCTGGGTTTGTAGATAGGAATTGGAGAAAGGTTTTCTAAGCGCAAGGGAATCAAATTCAGCCGCATTGCCGGTTACAAAGAGCTTACCTTCGGGAGATAAAGAAAGTTTGAGAAAGGGAGAAACAAAATTATATAAATTTTCTAGCCCTAACCATACGAAACTTTCAAATTTAACGAATTCTATGCCCAAACCCACATAAGGAATACTAAGAAGCCCTAGCTTTTTTCTTTGTTGTATTTGAAAATTTTTATCGAAAAACGACCTATAGCAAGTCTGTAATTTATCACTAATTTCTAAGGATTGATTGCTCTCACCTCGATTTAAGTAGGTTTCCAATAAATAAAAACCGGGTGTTTTGGGGAGAGGCGCTATAGAAACCCCTTTAGAGGCTGTATCATGGAGATACAATGTACTCCATATCAATTTTCGGGCTTCGTCAAATTCCATAATAAAAGTGTTTTCTACGGGAGAATCTTTAGTAGCTTGCATAGAGATAGCATTTTCTTTTTTTACCATGGGAAAAGTTAAACTGGTGGTACTTCCAGTTAGCAAAATATGCCCTTGTGCGGAGAGTGCCATGTCTTCAGGATATATATTTCCTCTATATCCATAAGGATCTTTGTCTTCCACTTCATCGCCTCCCAAATGGGTACACCAAATTTGCTTTCCTTGTGCATTAAAGGCTGCCAAATAAGCCCATATAGGGTCATTATCTTTTAAATTTAAGATGTGGGTTCTTTGTGCAAAATAAGCTCCTTCCATAAAAAGTGTGGGTGGAAAATTTTTAGATTGTGTACTCCCGTAAATATATAAATTCCCTTTTTTATCCACCTGAATATTTTTGATAAGTCGGTCGGATAAGTAGTAGGTACTCCAAATAATATGATCGGTGCTGTCTATTTTCAGAAGAAAAGGAATGCCCCAATTTTGGATCCCGACATTTTGATGTAAACGAATACTGTCGTAATTCCACACATCGGCTCCATCTTGTCCGAAAGTAGGAATATTTTTACCCCATGAGCTCATTTGCATGCTATCTTTGGTATAAGATCGGCTGACATGATAGCCGCAAACGTACAAATTACTTTGCGTATCAAAACACATTTGAGTAGGCCATGTTTTTATATCTTTTCCTTCGTCTTTATTTTTTACTTCAGTTTCCGTTCCAAAAAGACCCGCCCATAATCTATGTCCTTCGGTATCAAATTTTAAAAAAAAGCAGGCACCTGTATCCGAATTTGCAAGAGTTCCCGAAGTATTATAGCATGGAAAATCATTTTTCCATGCTATAAATGGATATTGTTCATGATAATTTGAATATCTAAGCCAAGACAAATCAATTCCTCCCCCTACATAAATATATCCTTTGGGATTTACTTGTACCGCATTTGCCTGATCGTGCTGTGTAGAACCGTAATAAATTATCCATCGGAGTTGTTCATTGGTATCAAATTGAGCAATAAAGGCATCTGAGCAAATACCCGCACTATCTTGAATAAAAAGGCGGTCTTTATATTGATTATATCGAAAAGTAGAAAGTTTAGTCTTACCCACAGCATATAAATTCCCTTCTTGGTCGTTACAAGAAGTCGTTAAGGCGAAATAGCTATGGTTTAAATTGTAATTTAATCTCCAATAAGAATCATAGGTTGTATTTATACGATAGGTGCTTTTTCCACCTCCAAATAAAGTGCCCCAATCGGCTTGAGCAGAATTTGTTGGGGTGCTTTTTTGGTGTGAAATGCGAAAAGTACCTGCCTGAATAAGGGGATAAGAAGTGCCCATATGCAAAGTATCCTTTCGTATAGTGCCGTTATTCTCGCTTAAAATTTCTATTATTTTAGAAGAAGCTAAAGAAGGATTAGAGGGAGTGAAAGTCTGTATAAAAGCATTTTTGGCATCCGTAGAGATTTCCCAATCAATGCCGTTCAAAATATTTTTGATATGTAGTTTGCCGTATGAGTGTACATCTCGAATCCCCTCCGGACAATGTGCTAAATAATAATGAAAAACCTCAGTAGACGAATCGTTCACAGAAAGCATGGAAGTGGTGATTTGATGGGCGCCCTGTATTTTTATTTTTTGTTTTCCTATTTGCTCCTCTTTTTCCCAATCGCCTTTTCCCAACCAATAAACAATTTCTA
>JAVVPL010000153.1:0-2070 GCA_036655775.1 Bacteroidales bacterium
ATCGAATTTTACACCCGTAGGTTTTTTGTCCGAAACATTGTATTCGTGAATTTCTGTGTAGTTTTTACCTGTTTGTTGACTTGCATACACTTTTCCTTTATAATAGGTGGTAGCATATACATTTTCAAAAACAAAGCCTTCGCCTATATCTTTTCCGTCCATAGTGATAAAGGTACTCGTGAACCAACCTCCTACTTCAAACCCGCCTTTGTTATTGTCCAATTCGGGAATATAACAAACTCTTTGTGTGAGTGAATCTACACGAATTTGATCTACGATTGTGTGTTTTTCCAAATCTACTTTGTAGATAAAACGATTGCCACAAGCCACATATACATCTTTGCCATCGGTAGTGAAGGAAGTGGCAGAGGGAAGATTTTCAATTTCAAAGGTATTGACTAAATTGCCTTTTAGATCGAGACGATTGATATATTTTGTACTATAATCGCCTACATAATAATAGTCGTTCCATTTAAATAAAGAAATTTTACTAGCTCCTAACAAATCAATAGAAGAGATATAATCAAAATTTTGATTTTGATATACCGCTGGCGTGGCAACACTGGTAGGTTGTGCTAAATTTGGATTGCTGGGGATTCTTTGCATCGAAGCCGTAGGCATAGTTTCCAATCGGGCATCACTCGCATGCAAAAATCCATAAAATGGAGAATTTGCCGATTGGTCCATTTGATTATAGGGTAATTGTCTATTAGAAACTGTTTTGCTAGTATAGGCATTTGACTTGCTAATAATTTCAGCAGAAGGCAAACCCCAATCTAAGAGTATTGTTTTATTGTAAATAATTTCGTTTTCAAAACGTTTTACTGAATAACAACCGCCTGCTTCGGCAATTTCAAGTTTTACACTTTCGCTTTTTTTAGACTCTTCTTTATCGGTAAAAACCGTAGTAACGGCATATTCACCAATTCCAGGCACTATATTTTGGTGTATATACGTAGTATCGGTAATTAAATCGGTATTGACTTTTTGATTATCTCTATAGACATTATACCCTAGTATGACTTTGCCATTATTGTAAGGTTTTGCCCAATTTAATTTGATGTTCAACGTATTTCTGACTTGCCTTGCAGTCACTCGCAAAGGTCGTGTATTAATGGGTTGATCACCCAATTCGATATAATAAGAAAAATATTCATTACTTTGAGAACCCCAACCTATAATTTTACGTCCATCCAAACTAATACCCATAGGCGTAAATAAATCGTACTCCATCGCATTAATTCCATACAATTCCCATAAAAAAGTTGTCAAATTCATAAGCCCTGTATTTTTGGTGTAAATAACAGGCGTTCTATTAACTATTAAATCTATCCACATATATCCTACGGCTACTTCATTGTTGGAAATACCCGAGAATGTAACTCCCGTATAACCAGGTAGAGGAAGAATGTTTTGTACATTATATTTATTGCCGTCCCAACGCCAAATAGCGCCACTTTCTCGATTACCTCCTGTTACAATACTTCCATCAAAATTACTGGCTGCACATTCTCCTCCATCCCATCCATCAACAGTCTCTCCTAAATAATAGGGAACCCCATTACGCCAAACATGAGGCGTGCGTTGTGTTTTTGTAAGTGGATTGCTACCAAAACCAACAACTATAGCTCCATCTTCAGACATCCCATTGGGACGAGATCCGTAACCCGCTGAAATACCAGCTAGATCAAAGGGGAGTAAGGTATCTGCTAAAACTCCTTGATTCCAAACCAAACCTACATAAAGTTGTTGTTTGAACATCATCCCTGCAATTTTTTGACTATTGCCAGCCAAACCCCAACAAGAGGAAGCATTTGAAAAATCTTCAGGATCACTACTATTCAATGTTAAACGGGGTAACGTATCCCAAGCTTGTTTGCTTTCATTGTAATACCCTGCAACTTGGAAATCGGCTTTTTCGGTAATATGTACATCTCCTGCAATAAATTTGTTATTATTCGTCAATAAAGGAGTACCTAGACCTTTATACAGTTCTATACTATCGGTCTCGGTATGGTAAACATAGCCAACACCTGGACCAAAAACCCCCGTTACGTATTTGCCAGTAGG
>JAVVPL010000154.1:0-2015 GCA_036655775.1 Bacteroidales bacterium
AGGAGAGGCCTTAAAAAAAGATTTTTTAATACGTATTGCATTAATAGAAAAGTATTTAGCTGAAATTACACACTATGAAACCGCACGTATAGATACCACTCGTGCACATATTACCAAAACCTTGGAAGCATTGATAGACAAAAGCAAGATCGATCAAAATCGCCTTGAACAAGAATTGATCTATTATATAGAAAAACTAGATATTACCGAAGAAAAAGTACGTTTAGCCCAACATTGTCTTTATTTTAGAGAAAGTTTAAAAGAAAAAGCGGCAGGTAAAAAACTAGCTTTTATAGGGCAAGAAATAGGTAGAGAAATCAATACCATTGGCTCTAAATCCAACGATGCAGATATGCAAAAGATAGTCGTCCAAATGAAGGATGAACTCGAAAAAATAAAAGAACAACTTTGTAATATATTATAATCATGGACTTAACATTAAGTAAAAATGCCGTTGATTTTATCGACGACGATTATTTACACACACTATTAGACACCCCTGAAGATGCCGTGCGCGTAAGAGAAGTACTTGCAAAAAGTATGAATAAAAAAGCTTTGACTTTAGAAGAAACCTCCGTTTTATTAGCAGTTAAATCACCCGAACTCTTAGAGGAAATTTATGAAGCCGCTCGCAAACTTAAACGAGATATTTATGGCAATCGAATTGTATTATTCGCCCCTTTATATGTTGGGAATCATTGTATCAACGATTGTCAATATTGTGGATTTCGACGTAGTTTAACCACGGCCGTTCGTAAAACACTGACCGACGAAGAATTAGTTGCAGAAATTACTCAATTGGAAAATGAAGGTCACAAACGTTTAATTTTAGTTTATGGCGAACATCCCAAGTACAACCCTGAATACATTGCTCATACCGTAGAAATTTGCTACAATACCAAAGTAGGCAATGGCGAAATTCGTCGAGTTAATATCAATGCCGCTCCTTTAGATGTAGCGGGATTTAAAACCGTAAAGGCTGCAGGCATAGGTACCTATCAAATTTTTCAAGAAACCTATCACAAAGCTACGTATGCCAAATATCATCCTGCTCAAACCCAAAAAGGAAATTATATGTGGCGTTTAGATGCCATGGATAGAGCCTTTGAAGCGGGTTGTGACGATATGGGAATTGGGGCTTTGTTTGGTTTATATGATTGGCGTTTTGAAGTTTTAGGTTTGGTATCCCATTCTTTGCATTTGCAAAGACGTTTTGGAGTGGGTCCACATACCATTAGTTTCCCTCGTATTAAAGCCGCTCATGGCTTAGATCTAGATCCCACCTACCAAACTACCGATGAACAATTTAAACAGTTGGTAGCGGTACTTCGTTTGGCTGTACCTTATACTGGATTGATTATGACCGCACGCGAAACCCCTGCGGTACGTGATGCTGTGATTGAATTTGGTGTTTCTCAAATTGATGCAGGGACCCGCTTGGAAATTGGTGGATATCAATCGGCCAAAGATAAGGTCCAAGAGCTTGAAAAAGAACAATTTCTTATTTCTGATAACCGTGAATTAGACGATGTAATTCGTTGGTTGCTCAAAAAAGATTTTATTCCTAGTTTCTGTACTTCTTGTTATAGAGTAGGGCGTACAGGTGAACATTTTATGGAATATGCCATTCCTGGTTTTATCGGAAAATTTTGCACCCCCAATGCAATGATGACCCTTGCTGAATATATGAGCGATTATAGTAGTGCCGAAACCAAAGTGGCTGGCAAAGCTTTAATTGAAAGAGAATTGGCCAAAATGAAAGATCCTGAAATGAAAGCCAAAGTAGAAGAACGTTTGCGTTTAATTGCTACGGGCAAACGAGATATGTTGTTTTAATCAAACAAACTAAGAGTAAAAAAATATTGCTATCCGATAAAACTTTTTAATTCTATCATAAAATTAGGGCTGATTCCATTGGTTGGAGTCAGCCCTTTATAGTTATTTTGCTGTTATCACACAAACTAAAATAGCCATGGGTAAAAGTACACATTTTAGCGGACAGCAATAAAAAAAAT
>JAVVPL010000155.1:0-1979 GCA_036655775.1 Bacteroidales bacterium
TTTCGTCTTTCCCTTCATTATTATCATAGGCATATTCGCTAGCTATATTCCGTAGTGCAGAATCACATTGTATGGAGACAAATTTTTGGAAACTAGCCATTAGACTTTTGAGTCCTCCCCCTACATTTACATCGGTAGAGGCCGAACTGTCAATATCGAACATGGCTTTGTAGCTATCTTTAACGCGCCAAACAAGAACTAAGCCAATCATGACAGGGTTCCCCATTTTATCGTTTACTTTAATGGGTTCTATATCTAAATTACGCGCTCTAGCGGTAAGGCGCATTTTGCTGTAAAATGGATTTACCCAAAAAAATCCATTGTCTTTGATGGTGCCATTATATTTCCCAAAGAAAACTAATACACGCATATCGTTGGGATCTATCATCATAAATCCGACAGATAAAATGAGTATGGCAATCAATAATGTTACGGCAAAAATGATAGAACCTACCGTTTGAAAAGAAATAGCAAAGCCAACGACTACGCATAAAAGAGCTACGATGCCAAGCATCAAAAAACCGTTGATTTTTAAACCTTTAAAATTTGTTTCCTGAGTTTCCATAGTGTGTTATTTATAATTAATGTATTTTATCTCCCTTATTTAGGGTGTGATTTTATTTATTTGGCATAGTTAAGCGAAACACCGTCCACTCATCCATAGCTTTGGCACCTAAACTATGATAAAAATCAATGGCGGATTGATTCCAATCTAATACAATCCATTCCATACGCCCACAATTTTCCTCTTGTGCTTGTTGAGCCAAATGTAGTAATAAGGCTTTGCCGTAACCTTTGCCTCGATGTTGTGGATACACAAAAAGATCTTCTAGATAAAGTCCTTTACGACCTTTGAAAGTGGAAAAGTTGTAAAAATAAAGTGCAAAACCCACGGGCTTTTCTTCTTCGTATGCAATAATTACTTTGGCATTGGCATTTTCTCCAAATAAAGATTGATGTAGTACCTCTTCGGTAGCTTCTACTTCGTGCAATAGTTTTTCATACGAAGCAATGGCTTTGATAAATTCTAAGATCAAGGGGGTATCGGCAGGTGTTGCGGGTTTTATCGTCATTATAAAATAAAATTTAGTATTCGCAAAGATACTAAATAAAATGAAAATAGCGAATATTAGGTGCAATAAAAAAAAGTCCATTGCAATTTTGCAATGGACTTTTTTAGATGTATATAGTAAATAGTCTAAAAATAGAAAGAGCGATTATCGGTGATATCTGAGGCTTTTTCTAAAGCTCCCCGTACTTGGGCACCCATACCTTGTTCAAATGCATTCTTGGCTTGTTCTTCAATAAATCCAAAACTACCTTGAGGGTTCATTGGGGTAATGGCATTCATTTGAATTACAAATACACCCGCATTTCCTTGTAAAGGTTTTGAAATTTGATTGACTTTCATTCCAAACATACGCCCTACTAATTCAGGTTCGTATCCTTTGTTTCCAAAACCATAAGCCATAAAACCAACGGCATTGGCACTATCCACTACAGTTTTTTCTTTTGTGGCCAAAGCCTCTAAAGAGGTGATTTTGCCCATTCCTTCAATTTGCTTAATTAATTGTTCCGCCTTTTTATCCCGACGTACTACATATTCTACTTGTGGGTTTTTCTTGATACTAGCCAAACTCATATAGCCGTCTTCACGAATTTCACGTAAAACTGCAATTACATATTTGTTTTCATATTCAAAAATTTCTTTGGCTACGGTACCCACTTTGGTTTCTTTTTTAAATGCCCAACGAACTAAATCTCTTGCGGAATTTAAGCCTGGTAAAGCGGAAGTCAACTCTTCGGTATATTCGGAAGAACGTTTTTGTAAACCTTGTTTTTGGATAGCGGCATTAAATTCAGACAAACTTCTGTTTTCGGCAGCAAAACGATTGGCAGAGGTATAAACGGCTTTGGTGGTTTGTGCACTAGGTTCAATAGGCACACAGATTACGGCTGCTAATACTTTTTTCACGGGG
>JAVVPL010000156.1:0-1923 GCA_036655775.1 Bacteroidales bacterium
TTATAGATTTGTTGTATACAAAAGAAAATGTTGAATTGTGGATAAACGAAAGTTTTTACCATAAAATAGCTCCTGACTGCGTACAATTTCAACATCCCCCCCTATTGTTTGCCGACAAAATTCCCTTAAAAGAATCTTTAGATTTTGTATTTTCTTTGGGTGGAGATGGTACCCTTTTAGATACTTTGGGTTGTGTTGGGAAGTTGAATATTCCTGTATTAGGTATTAATTTAGGTCATTTGGGGTTTTTGACAGGATTGAAACAAGAAGATGCAAAAGAATATATTATGGCTATTCTTAATGGCGATTATCAAGTAGATAAGCGAATTTTAATAGGTCTACAATCGACACTTCCCGAATTGGCACATGCTCCCTATGGACTCAATGAAATAGTTATTTTTAAAAAAGACAGTCGTTCGCTTATAGCGATTGATTTAGAAGTCAATGGTCAATTTATGAATACATTTTTTGGGGATGGTTTAATTTTTGCGACCCCTACGGGTTCTACAGCTTATTCTCTAAGTTGTGGAGGGCCTATACTACTACCTGAGGCCGATAACATTCTTATCACCCCCGTTGCATCCCATACGCTTACGGTACGACCTTTGGTACTGCCTGGCGATGCCAAAATTAAAGTTATTTTGCGAGGCAAAGAACAACAATTTAATATTTCCATAGATTCAAATATTTATAGCTTACAAGGGGAAGCTCAATTTTTAATAGAAAAAAAAGATTTTTGCATTTCAACCGTTCGCCTTTCTCAACGATGTTTTTTCGATAATATTCGAGAAAAATTAATGTGGGGATTGGATATACGCAAATAAATTTGCTAACGTTCACTTCTTCGTATCTTTAAATAGCTTGTATAAATGCCAAAAAATAGCTACCTTTGTTAACTTATTATAGGTGTGTTTTTATGAAGAAAAATAAAATTGTTTGCGTATTAATGTTACTATTCCTTTGTGTTCCAGTTTTGGCACAGAGGTCAGAGATAGGTGCAATTGCAGGCGCGTCCTTTTATTTAGGCGATTTAAATCCCAAAAAATTATTTTCTCAAAGTAAATTTTCTGGAGGTGTTTTTTATCGCTATAATATTGATACACGTTGGGCTTTCAGAGCAAATTTAATGTATATGGGTTTGAGTGCGGACGATAAAAAAATGAAAAACCCTCGAAACTTGAATTTTAAAAATAATGTGTATGATTTTTCGGCTATGATAGAAGTGAATTTTTTGAATTTTTTTGTAGGAAGTAAGCATGAATATCGTTTCACCCCTTATTTAACAGCTGGAGTGGCTGTTTTTTTTCATAACCCCAAAGCGTATTATTTTAACGAACACGGCAAAACTTTGTGGCAAGATTTACAAGTTCTGCATACTGAAGGGCAAGGTATGATGGAATATCCCAATGCAAAGCCCTATTCTTTGGTTCAATTTGCCATTCCTTTTGGGGTAGGTTTTAAATATAGTATTTCTCAACGTTTATGTATAGGTGTCGAGTGGACCTTTCGTAAAACATTTACCGATTATATAGATGATGTAGGTGGTGCCTATGCGGATCCAGCTTTATTGATGGCCGAATATGGCGGTTTGTCTGCATATTTTTCAGATCCATCCGAAAATGGAAATCCCGTAGGATCATTGAGAGGAAATCCAAGTACAAAAGATTGGTATTCAATGGCGGGTTTTACTTTATCAATAAAATTAGGAACGCAAGATCCTCCTTGTTCATCGTATCCTCGTAGTGCAATTGATAGAGTTAAAAAAAGGTAAGAATGAGCTTGAAAGAACAAATCCAAAAAGAAAATCTTCCGCAGCATATTGCTATTATTATGGATGGAAATGGACGATGGGCCACGATGCGTCAATTGGATAGAACACAAGGACATATCCAAGGAGCCAAAGCGGTTAGAGAGGTGGTCGAA
>JAVVPL010000157.1:0-1902 GCA_036655775.1 Bacteroidales bacterium
ATCAATCACATCCACGCCCATCCCCATCAAACTACCCACCACCAAATGATTAATCATTTCGCCAGAAATACGTGCATCTCGGCCCACCACCATTCTAAGATGTGTTTTTTGATTTTGTGTTTTTAAAAAATCGGCAAAAGCGCAACTAAACTTCACTATATCCAAAGGAGTTAAATCCTCTCCCATCCGTCCTCCAATAGTGCCTCTAATACCCGATATTGATTTGATCAGCGTCATGTTTATTTTTTATTTAGCTTTATTTACCTTGTTTTTTCATATTGATATCGTAAGCTCGCATCGTATTAATAAGCAAACCCGCAATAGTCATTGGACCTACCCCTCCAGGTACGGGAGTAATCGCTTTACATTTAGGAGCTACTTCATCAAATTGCACATCGCCAATCAAACGACAACCCGACTTTTTGGAATCATCTGGAATTCGATGAATACCCACATCAATAACACAAGCGCCCTCTTTGACCATATCCGCGCTTACAAAACCAGGTTTACCTAATGCCACTATTAATATATCCGCCTGAGCGGCCACTTCTTTGATATTTTTTGTTTTACTATGACACATAGTAACCGTAGCATTGGCACTACTATTGTTCCGTGACATAAGCATAGCCATAGGTGTACCCACAATATTGCTACGTCCCAAAATTACGCAATTTTTACCTACAGTTTCTAAACCACTTCGTTTGATAAGCTCCATAATTCCGAAAGGAGTAGCAGGTAAAAATGAATCTTGATTCAATACCATTTTACCAATATTCATTGGATGAAAACCATCTATATCTTTATTGGGATCAATTGCTGAAATAATTTTATCCACATTCATGTGTTTGGGCAAAGGAAGTTGCACAATAAACCCATCCACTTCTTCATCTTTATTCAAAAACTCAATTACATCCAACAGTTCTTGTTCGGATATGGTGTCTTGATAACGATAAATCGAAGAGGTAAAACCTACTTCTCTACACGTTTTTTCTTTACTTGCCACATACGTTTCGCTTGCGCCATCATGCCCAACCAATACAGCAGCCATGTGCGGTGCTCTACGTCCCGAATCAATTAATTTAACTACTTTTTCTGCCATTTCATGCTTAATTTCAGCACTTATAAGCTTACCATCTATTAATTCCATATTCTTTTTATTATTTTTTCATTTTACTCATTGCTTGCATCATCTGGGCTCCACGAGAACCCGACATTTGCTTCATTACTTTTTTTGTATCATCCAATTGTTTGACCAATTTATTTACTTCCCCTATTTCCACCCCACTACCTAGGGCAATACGTTTACGTCGATTTATATTTAAAAGTGTGGGATTTTGACGTTCCTTAGGGGTCATGGATTGTATCATTGCTTCCACATATTTAAAAGCATCGTCTTGAATATCTACATCTTTGATCATTTTCCCCATGCCTGGAATCATACCCATTAAATCTTTGATGTTCCCCATTTTTTTAATTTGCTGTATTTGCGCATAAAAATCATCAAAATTAAAATCGTTTGTATGAAATTTCTTTTGTAAACGCTTTGCTTGTACTTCGTCAAATTGCTCTTGTGCTTTTTCAACCAAAGAGACAATATCTCCCATTCCCAAAATACGGTCAGCCATACGCGAAGGATAGAATATATCTAAAGCTTCCATTTTTTCGCCTATCCCTACAAATTTGATAGGAACAGAAACCACCGAACGTATCGTTAAAGCAGCTCCCCCACGCGTATCCCCATCCAATTTAGTTAAAATAACACCTTGAAATTGCAAAAGATCATAAAATGCCTTCGCCGTATTCACTGCATCCTGCCCTGTCATAGAATCAACCACAAACAAAGTTTCCTGAGGTTGTATTGCCGCTTTAATCCGAGAAATCTCATCCATCATCTCTTTATCC
>JAVVPL010000158.1:0-1898 GCA_036655775.1 Bacteroidales bacterium
GGTAGTCCCCCAATGGAATCGTTTCATCCTTATTTCAGGAGGAGATAAAAATAGGCATCTTCGTTTCATCGGTTTACAATCCGATGCCTCTATACAGATATAGATAGGTGGCAGATTACAAATCTTGATACTCGCGATCTGCGGATTACAAATCCGCAGGGACGGATGCTTCCTATTTCATGCCATGAGATGAGTGATTTGTCATTGCTACATGCAAGATGAATGCATTGTCATTCCACCAATTCTTGAAGAACTACTTTACGGCTTTTATAAAAGGTCGTGCCGATTTTGAGCATCTGACTCTTGCCATATTGGGCAAAAGCAATTAAAAAACTAAAAATGATAGCCTTTATTTTTCTCGTGCGTGCAAACGTGCTGAGAATAGGTGGCTTTCAAATAATGAACGTCGAAATTGGACGCTTACATACGTGTCCTACTCGGTGCTTTAAAAAGTGCCTAATTTTAAGGTGTGGCTTTAATTTGAGCACAAACTATGGGGTGCTAAAAAACAAATAAAAATCCAATTTACAAACAATCATACAATTATGCTAGACATAAATAAATTTATAGCCGAAAATGTAACGTTTCGGCAACAAAGTATGTTTCTTTCCGATATAGAAAACAATAGAGAAGAAATAACGAAAGGAGTCTCAGGGAAAAGCCTTTTGGTCATTGGCGGAGCTGGTTCGATAGGATCGAACTATATAAAGGCAATGCTGCCTTTTAAACCCTCCAAATTAGTGGTCGTTGATTTGAATGAAAATGGTTTAACGGAATTAACGCGTGACTTACGTTCTACTTATGGTATGTATGTTCCCCAAGAATACCGAACTTATACCTTGGATTTTGCAGATCCTATTTTTGAACGTATTTTTCGAGAAGAGGAAGGATTTGATATTGTTGCTAATTTTTCCGCTCATAAGCATGTGAGGAGTGAAAAAGATAAATATTCAGTAGAAGCTCTTATCGAGAATAATGTAATCAAGGCAAAAAAGTTACTTGAACTGTTTTCTGAATTTCCACCTCAGCATTTTTTCTGCGTTTCCACGGATAAGGCGGCAAACCCCGTAAATGTAATGGGAGCTAGTAAACGTATTATGGAAGATATGATTATGGCATATACCTCTAAATTCCATGTGACGACCGCTCGTTTCGCAAATGTCGCTTTTTCGAATGGTTCACTTCCTGCTGGATTTCTAGATCGGATCATGAAAAAACAACCCCTAGCAGCCCCTTCAGACGTAAAGCGTTATTTTGTTTCACCAGAAGAAAGCGGACAAATATGTATGCTCGCTTGTATGTTGGGCAAGAATGGAGAAATATTCTTTCCTAAATTAGGTGAAGAACAAATGATTACTTTTTCTTCTATTTGTGATAAGTTTCTTTCTTCTTTAGGCTATACCAAAAAAGAATGTGGAAACGATGAGGATGCAAAACGATTTGCGGCAGAGATGCCTGAGAATAGTAAAATATACCCTGTCGTTTATTTTAAAAGTGATACAACGGGTGAAAAAGACTATGAAGAATTTTACGTTGATGGCGAAAAAATCAATAAGGAACGCTTTAGAGCTTTAGGCGTAATAGAAGATGTAGAGAAACGTTCTATAAACGAATTGGACGCTTTTTTTACGAATTTAACGAAACTATTCGCAAAACAAGAATATACAAAACTTGAAATAGTAGAAGCTATAAAAAGCTTTATTCCAAATTTTGAACATATAGAAAAGGGGAAAAACTTAGATCAAAAAATGTAATAAAAGAATTATAATTATGAGTTATCAAATACCATTATTTCAGTTGAATTTTGGAGAAGAAGAAATTCAAGCTGTAACAGATACGATTCGTTCTAAATGGATTTCAACAGGTCCAAAATGTGAAGAGTTAGAAAATCTATTTGT
>JAVVPL010000159.1:0-1854 GCA_036655775.1 Bacteroidales bacterium
CATAGAATATTTTTTTCAAAATGAACCTCCTTCCTTCAAACTAATGAAATTTACATTTTATCACTTTTTTCTAAAAATAAACCTTCGTTTTTATGGGGTTTTAGCGTACTACATAATTCTCTGTTTTGCAATCTCGAAGTATGTTTCGTCCAATTCAATGCCGATGAAATTTCTATTGGTATTTTTACAGGCTACGCCAGTTGAACCACTTCCCATGCAATTGTCCAACACTGTATCTCCCTCGTTTGTGTATGTCTTGATTAGGTATTCGCACAATTCGACTGGTTTTTGTGTTGGGTGTATACGTTTTTTATCTAAATTGAATTTCAAAAGTTGTTTTGGGTAATTAGTAAATTCTTGCTTATAAAATTTAGTTTGAGATGGTCTACTATATCCTGTTTTACTTGTATCGGTCGAACTTCTTGATATTTTGTCAACCTTAATGAGACCTTGTGGGTAATATCTCATATTAAATTTATTACAATTAGCAGTTTTGCCTTTTGAAAATACACAGATATCTTCAAATAATTTTAACGGTTTCAATTTTGCAGAAGTAAATCCGCCAACTTTCCCTTTGTCCCATACCCAATTATATTTGAATAATGGCAAATTTGAACATACAAGTTTTGAAGTAAATGGCTGTGTCGAAAACAAAACAATCGCACCATCATCTTTTATAATCCTTTCGTATTGTTCCCACAATTTCTCAAATGACAAAGTAGTATCCCATGGACAAGCTGTTGTCCCGTATGGTAAATCACACAAAATCATATCTACTGATTTGCTGGGGATGTTTTGCATTTCCACGAGACAGTCACCTTGAATTAAATTTTGCATATTTTACCTCCCTTCTGCCAATGAAACATAAATTTTAATGGTGCTTTACAGTAATGGTGTTAATGGAGATTCCATTTCGTTCAGATAATTCAATTTCTTTTGATTCAAATGCGCTTAAATATTCTGAAATCCAATCTTGATTATCAAAATCATATTGTTTCCAATTGTCATTATTAAAGTCAAAATTTTTAGAAACAAACCCAAAAATCATATTGTCAGAACCACAATGGAATTTTCCTCCGACTATTTCGTTGTGTAAATACCCAATTTCCCTAGGATTCTTTTCGCAAACAGAGTAATAAGTTCTACAAAATTGGTTTTGTGTCATAACAAAATAGTTTTCTGATACACCTCGCACTTTCATCGGTTTCTTCCAATCATTTACTTTTATCATATCTCCGATGCGAATATTGTCTAACACGTCTTTTGTAATTTCTTTGTGAATTTCGTAATTATTCATGTTTATTCTCCTTTACTTTAAGAACTATCCGAAAATCTGTGGCATTACACTCTTAACTTTACAAATTACGAATGTGTTTAGTGTCTTGAAATCAATTTTTGGATTCCTAAATTTTTTGATAATATTCCACATTTCCTCGTTTACCAATTCATAGAGCACCTTACTCAAAAGCATAGGAATTAGTTTAGTATTCCAACCGCCTTTTTCATTGACGATTTTTGCGTATTCTTTTTCCACAAACGAACCAGTCACAAATTCTTCTACAATTTCTTCCTCTAACATTTTGTTTTCAGTCACTGGTGCGCCCATTTCTTTTCTATGCCTATCTTTGAACTCGGCAGTAACGATTTTTGCCCAAGTTTGTCTACCATACTTATTGTAAAAGTCATATCGCTTAATCACAATTCCTTCGCCTTCACCGTTGCCATCTTTAATTAAAAAGTTATTCTCATTAAGACATTTTACAAAATCCTCATATTCCCCATTTTTGATAATTCTCAGTGGTGCAATATAATTGATACTATATTCTTCAAGCAAAGGTTTGTATGTTTCATACG
>JAVVPL010000160.1:0-1421 GCA_036655775.1 Bacteroidales bacterium
TACCCTTACACCATAGACCAATAATACTGTTAAGCGGGTGCAAAATTATAACTTTATTTAGTTTATGCAAAATTTTAGAGATATTTTTTTTGCATAAAAAAAGCCTCTCAAATGAGAGGCTTTTTATGTTGGTCTACTAGGACTCGAACCTAGAAAGACTGCACCAAAAACAGTTGTGTTACCATTACACCATAGACCAGCAGTGCTGTTAAGCGAGTGCAAATTTAAGCCTTTATTTAATTTGCACAAGCTTTTTTATCAAAAAAATTCATTTTTTTTTCACTTTTTAGCTTCATACTTATTCAAAACACCAGAAGACACTCATAAACAACAAATTACTCTTCACGCATACTTTTATAGAATTTTTTGTTAATGCTCGTTTCTTTACACAAAAAAACATTTTCTTTGTAGGATTAAAAACATACAAAATTATAACACCTAAATATGGCACAATTCAATTTCAATAAATGGAATACAATTATTGGTTGGTTTGCATTTGCAATCGCTTTAATCACCTACACACTAACAGTTGAACCTACCATGAGTTTTTGGGATTGCGGGGAATACATAGCCACAGCGGCTAAATTAGAAGTGGGTCATCCGCCAGGAGCACCTTTATTTCAAATGATGGGTGCCTTTTTTGCGATGTTCGCCATAGATGCACAACATGTAGCCTTAATGGTAAATATGATGTCTGTTTTTTCAAGCGCCTTTACAATATTATTCATGTTCTGGTCATCGTCTATGATTTTAAAGAAAATTGTAGCTCGTTTTGCCGAAATTGACCAAAATAATTCTATTGTAATTCTAGGAAGTTCTTTTGTAGGAGCATTAGCTTACACTTTCTCAGACAGCTTTTGGTTTAATGCCGTTGAAGCCGAAGTATATGCAATGGCTTCATTATTAATCGCATTACTTTTCTGGCTGGGATTACGCTGGGAACAAGATATGGACAAGCCAAAAGGAAACAAATGGCTATTAATCATATCTTTAGTTGTTGGACTTTCGTTTGGTGTGCACTTTATGGCATTATTAACGATTCCATCAATCGGGTTTCTTTACTATTTTAAACATTACGAAAAAGTTACCCTTAAAAACTTTCTTATTGCAAATGTTGTTGTAATCGGAATTTTGTTGTTTATCTTTAAATTACTCTTGCCTTTAACAATGGCATTCTTTGGTAAAACTGAAATTTTCATGGTAAACAGCATGGGATTACCATTTAATTCAGGAACCATCTTTGTTGTTTTACTTCTAGTTGCATTCTTCTATTTTGGATTAAAATTTACCAAGCAAAAAGGTTTAATTTTTTACAACACTATTATACTTTGCATCTTATTTATATTTATAGGTTTTTCGACTTGGATGATGCTTCCTGTGCGTGCTAACGCAAATACAGTAATCAATGAAAACAAGCCATC
>JAVVPL010000160.1:1431-1821 GCA_036655775.1 Bacteroidales bacterium
CTATAATCGTGAACAATACGGAGTAAACCCATTGTTCTACGGCCCTCAATACACTGAAGTTTTCGCAGGTCTGGATGCTAAAAACCCATACTTAGACAAAAAACCCAACTACGAGAGAGACGATAAAACTGGTAAATACATCATTACCAACAATTATAAAAACGCTGATCAAAATTCAGATGACAATCAAAAAACGATTCTGCCAAGAATGTGGAGTACCGAAACTGGGCACATTCAGAACTACATCAGCTTTACAAACCCGCCTAAATTCAGAATCAACCCAAATTATAATTATGAGGATGATTTAGCAAAGTACGGAATTGACGCAAGCCAATTGAGCGAAGACGAATACAACAAAGCAACTGCTCAATTAAGAAATGAAGTTGAAAA
>JAVVPL010000161.1:0-1776 GCA_036655775.1 Bacteroidales bacterium
TCCCACTTTTCACGAATTGTGGTAATTCCAATTCTAATATCGGCAATAGGACGTGTAAAAGTAAAAGGAAGGAGTTGATTTCTGGTCAAACCCTCATCGAACAAAATGTAATTCATAGCATTAACTTTAAATTTGAATAAAATAGGGGATTTTGATAAATATATCTCCGCAAATGTACGATTTTTAAAGTAATTGTGAAATATTTTTTCATTAAATTTCATTAAATTTTATACACAAAAAAAAGCTATTCCGTTTTTGGAATAGCTTTTAGATTATATTTCACTAATTTTCAGGACTATGCTTTGTGGGCATCCATGTGTTTTTGATATTTGTGCATAAATTTATCAACACGTCCAGCCGTATCAACTAATTTTATCTTACCCGTAAAGAAAGGATGCGAGGCACTTGAAATTTCTAATTTAACTAAAGGATATTCTTTTCCGTCTTCCCAAGTAATGGTATCTTTGGTCTTCACCGTTGATTTGCCAAGATAGGCAAAGTCGTTAGACATATCTTTAAAAACAACAAATCTGTAATCGGATGGGTGGATGTCTTTTTTCATTATAATAAACTATTTAAGTCTGGTTTAAAATTTAAGAGTGCAAAATTAATGTTTTTTTTCAAACAAAGCAAACTTTTTCTATATTTTTTATATAAGCTCACGCAAAATTGTGTGTTTTTTCATTTTATAGAGCCAACAAAAAGGCCATAACATCTTGTCCATCGGCATAATCCATCCATTGTGGATTTTGCGTTTGACCAAAAGAAATATCTGCGGGATCGTCACTTACAATACATTGTATTTGTTCTTTTTGCGCTGTCAATTGTGTTCTGAGTGTTTGTAAATCTTGGTAATATTCATAATGATACACAGAAATAGGACTTGCAAAGGCTGTATTTTCACATAATAAAACGACCCCGTTATCCAAATGGGGCGTTTTATTGATTAATAAAAGTGATTTTTGATAATCGTAATTGTTTCGATAGGCATGATGTTGACTATAGACCTGGTATCGTTCTAACTCATGTAATAAGGCTAAGGGAGAATAGGCTGGGGGAAAATATAATTTAGATACATTTCTACAACCTAAACCATAATAATCCAACATATCGGAAGACAAATTTTGCAAATCAGCGCTGGATTCATGGCCTGTTAGAATTGCACAACTGTTTCTATTGCGACGTATAATATGCGGATATTTTCCAAAATAATAATCAAAATAACGGGACGTATTGTTACTTCCTGTGGCTATGATTGCATCGAAATTTTTTACTGTAGATTGGGTAAATTGAATTTTGCGAGCAAACTCGGGATTGATTTCGATCAAAAGCTCCGTCAAAAACACTAGTAAATATGGATCATTGGATGATAATTTGACAAGTATATTTACGCCTGTTAGGGCCGAGGCTATAAAATCATGAAATCCAACCAAAGGAATATTGCCAGCCATAATCAAGGCCACCGTTTTACTTTCCATCTTTGCATTTTGGTTTGGCAACAACAAAGACGGATATTGCTGACACCAAAGGCGTAAGCAGTCTTCATCTAAACCTTTTTGCAAAATATGTAAGGCCTGCTGAATGCTCTTTTCTGTAAAAAAAGGATGGGCCGCAGCTGCTTTTTGAATTACGGTATTCCATTTTTCTTTTTGTGTACGTTTTGCTATTTCTACACCTAATTGAACAAAAGCATTTATGCGTGCATCTAAATTCATCACTGTTTTTTTTACAAAGTTAGCTGTTTTTTTTTACAAATTTAGCTGTTTTTTTTCGTAA
>JAVVPL010000162.1:0-1773 GCA_036655775.1 Bacteroidales bacterium
GATAGCAACTAATAGAATTAATGGCACTATTAAAGAAGATGTTATAGATAACCAAATTTCATTATTTGTCGAGTTGTCTTGTCCTAGCCTAGGTTGACCATTTTTTTGTTAAAAATTAGGTTAAAAACGACAAAATCGGGTTACCAATTTTGGGTTAGGTTTTTTTAGTTTTTTCTTCAAAAAAAATGAAGATTAAACGAAGTGGCATTTTGAAAATGCCATCTTCATTTTCTTTGACTATGGTTTTGGCACTCTTCGAGTTGCTCCTCAGCATTGCTCGTTTCCATCCTCACATAGTATTACAATAGTAGTAAATTGGTGTTTAAACGGCAACTTTTTTTGTCTTTTTATAAGATTTATTTATCTGTTTATTGTATTGTAAATGAACAAATTGTGGTGTTTTTAAATCAAGACTCCAATGAGTTCTTTCATTATTGTAAATTTCTACCGCTTCTTTGGTCATTGCTTTTGCTATTTGAATTGATTTTATGGTTTTTTTTAGTCCAAATTCATATTTTAATATTCCATTTATACGCTCTGCAATTGCATTTTCGTAAGGGTCATATTTTTGAGTTGTACTTAATATAAATCCTTTATTTTCAGCAAATTCACTATGATCAGGACAGCAATATTGTATTCCTCTATCACTATGATGAATGATGTTTTTATGGTTAAAAATACAGTTTTTATAAGCCATATTGAGTGCGTTTTTGACCATTTCTACCCGCATATTGTTCTCTAATGCCCAGCCCATTATTTTTCTAGAATACGCATCTGTAATCAAGGCTAAATAGGCGTGTCCTTCATCGGTTTTTACATAAGTTATATCTGCAACAAAAACTTGTTCGGCATGTGTTATTGCTAGGTTATACAATAGATTAGGGGACTTGTAATAAAAGTGTTTAGAGTCAGTTGTGATATGAAAACGTTTGGTTCTCTTGATGAATAATCCTCTAACTCTGAGCAAGTCAAACAGCGCATCTCTTCCCATTTTTATGTTGTTTTGAACGAACTTTTCTTTTAAGCGGTCTAAGAGTTTTCTTGTTCCTGTTCCTGGCATTCTTTCACGTATTTCTAATACAAAATCGATTATAGTGTTATTACGTATTTCTTTGATTTTATCGGATTCAATTCTTTGATAATAAGCTTGTTTGCTAATCCCGATTGATTCGTAAATCCATTTTATTTTAAAAGCTTTTTCTTCTTTTTCTGAATTTCGTTTGCTAACCAATCGGGCAAGTACTTTTTTGAAAGTTCCTCCCCAGTAACAGACTCAAATTCAATGATTATCTCTTGTTGAAATGCTTTAATTCCCTCTAAATCTTCTATTTTACTTTTTAGCATACGAATTTCATCGTCTTTACTAATAGATTTATTGGTTTGCTCGTAATTGGTTAGTTTCTTCATCCAGTATTCGATTGTGCTTTTAGAAATATCGTATTTTTTAGAAGCGTAATTTAAAGAAATTTGTCCATTGTTGATTTGTTGAATTACAGAAAGTTTGTATTCAAAACTTACTTGTTTACCGTTTCTTCTTCGGATAGGCTGATTTTCGGGTGTTCCCATTGGTTACTAAAGGTGTTTAATTTTTAGTCAACCTATTTTAGGACGTCGCATGCGGGTGCATTACTGCTAACGTTCTGGCACTACAGCGGGTTTGGGACTAAATTAAGCCCTATTTTCGGATTTGCCAAATCATCCCAAATACAAAACCAATTTCAAATTAAGCCTACTACCCAAATTGCTTGTAGCGTGTGTTGGGCGATCGTACTT
>JAVVPL010000163.1:0-1664 GCA_036655775.1 Bacteroidales bacterium
GCCTTGAACCGAAACTTCCTGTAAAATACGGAGTTTCTCTTCGGTACTAAAACTGCGATTAAGTGAGCGAAGTGCCAAATTTATTTGAGCACTTCCGAACGTGAGCAGTTTCATGATGTAAATGTTGAATTTCGTTCGACAATTGCTTCGCTTGGCATAGCTCAAAACTGCGTTTTGGCTCTGCGTTCGCTTGTCGCAATCGTTCGTTTTTTCATATTACAATTGCGAAGCAATCATGAATACCTAAATATAAAATTAATTTATGAATAAAATTACAGATTTTTATCTATAATCTTGTCCGACTTGTTAGGGGGCTAAAACAGTATGTTGTAGTTAAGCTCATTGCTATTTTAAACCATTGGCTCTTACTTCTCCAAATTGGAATGTTCCGAAAGTTCTGAATTTGTCCGAGAAAGTTAACGCGCTTGAATGTTAATCAAATTTCGTCCCTGTGGGGAAAATGTCGGGCAAGTTGACAAATTTTGGAGGGGTTCATGTCTCGGAAAAGTTTTTCTCAAGGCTTCGCCTTAGACTTCTCTCTGCGCTCACCTTGTATGCAAATGTATGCAAATTTTTCCATAAAAAAAGCCCCCCGATCCCTCGGAAGGCTTATCCCTGTTAAGTGTCCTCGCGGGGATTCGAACCCCGGGCCCAATGATTAAGAGTCATTTGCTCTACCACCTGAGCTACGAAGACTTGCGGGTGCAAAGGTACGTCAGAAAAATTATAAAGACAAGAAAATTAAAAAAAATAGTTGGATTTAATCATTCTTATTATCATTTTTTTTTGTATCTTTGAAAGATTTTAAAATTATTTGCATTATGCAACGCAATGTCAAAATGATGATAGGTATACTACTCTGTTTATTTACAGGAAGTATACATGCAGAAAAAAATCCTGCCGATAAAATTATAGGTACTTATTTTATCTATGAAGAATCTACTAACCAAAAAAGTAAAGTAAAGATTTTTAAAAATTCCGAAGGCAAATACGATGCTCAGGTTATTTGGATGGATCAACCCAATATGCCTGATGGAACACCAAAAAAAGATTTCAAAAATCCAAAACCCGAATTACGTAATGGTCGAGCCGATCGAATTGTAATTGTTCAAGGACTTGTTTACAATCCAAAAACCTTAGAATGGGAAGGGGGAAAAGTATATAACCCCTTAAATGGAAAATATTACAAAGGATATATGGAGTTTATCGATGCCAAAAAGTTGAAAGTAAGAGGATATCTAGGCATTGCCCTTTTAGGCAAAACGATATATTGGGAAAAAATTGAATAAAATTGTCTATCCCCATTTTTTTTATTATCTTTGACCTTTGTATTTTAGGCTTGGTAGCGATTGATTGAGGATGAGAGAAATACAAGCCACTCATTGAATGTGAAATATATAGTAAAATGGGAAAAAAGTGGGTAGTTAAAGCAGAACCTGATAACGAATTGGTTCAGGCTTTACAAAACGACTTACATTTGAATCCCCATATAGCCAAATTATTAGTTCAAAGGAACTTAAAAACCAAACACCAGGTAGAACGTTTTTTTAATCCGAGTCTTACCCATTTATACGATCCTTTTTTAATGAAGGATATGGATAAAGCAATAGTTCGAATTAAAAAAGCCATTGAGAGAAGAGAGAAAATTTTAATTTATGGTGACT
>JAVVPL010000164.1:0-1653 GCA_036655775.1 Bacteroidales bacterium
TTGAAGTCGTGGCACAGCAAATTGAACAAGCCAAACAGTGGAAAAAAGGCTTGTTACAGCAGATGTTTGTGTAGAAATAAAAAAGCAATGTATCTTAACAGCGATAGTTTTAGAACAATGGATTGAGAAGAAGTTAGATGACCTCTAATAAGACAAAACTTAGATTTAAATGGATTGTATTCATTCTATTTGTAATTGCAGGTAGCTGGTATTTATTTAAGGATAGTTTACCAATGCCAAAAATTGATTCAGAACAAGCTATAAAAAATGTATATATTGATTGGGATGGTGTAGAACACAAAATTTCCATGGGGTTATTTCCCGAAGTTCCTACTATTTTGGCAAGGTTTTTTGTAGGCAAACATAAAACAATCTGTGGAGAGGTATCTCAAAGGGCAAAAACGCGTAAGGGAGCGTTTATTAATTTTGGAGGTGAATTTCCAAAGCAAGATTTCAGCATTGTGATTTGGGGAGATATAGAAAAAAACGATTTGCCTATAAATGGTCAGCACCTGTGTGTAACTGGTTTTGTAAGTGAGTATAAAGGCACACCTCAAATTGAGTTACGTTCTCTTAATGCTCAGATATATTACCAAGAAGATTAACACTTTATAAGGAATGCTATGCGTCAGTTTTTTATTCTACTTTTGCTAATACTTTCCCCTTTTTTACATGCTACAGAAATTAAAAAAGAACGAATCCTTTATCTTGATACGGTCAAATATATTGCCAATGAAGTACCACCCAAAAATAAGGGTGAGCCTAGACTTCATGTTACAAAGTATTGGTACAACGATAAATTTTATGAACGACATTTATACGATTTAAAATGTAGTTCAAATATGTATCGAGAAATTGAAATCGATTCAAAAGATAAGCCTATTTATGGAGAATGGGCGAAAGTTCTCGAAAAATCACTTATTCCAATTTATATGCATAGTGTGTGTGGACAGCAAAGCAGTTTTGGTAAAGAGTACCCAAATCTAAATCAGTGTATTGTGGGACAAAAGGCTAAATTTGGTCAATGTGGTTCTGACAGAGACTGTGTTGAAACAGTTTCAGTGTGCCAACGTTTTCTTCCTAAAACATGTTATTTTTCAACTTATGGTATTCGATGCGCCACACTTCCTACTGATTGTACCGAATCAGACATTGGAATGGTTAAATGTAAATCATTTGGAAATTAGCTTTTTAGTCCAAAAAATTATTTTATAAACGCAGAATGACATTTTTAAAACTTAAAGTTTTTAATATTCAAAAAGAGGGGTAGATTTTGAAAAAAATTGTAATATTCATGTCATTATTTCTTATATGTCATGTAAGTACTTTCGCAAAGGAACCAAAGAAATTAATTCGTATGAATATTGATTCAGGGAGTGAATTTTATCGTTCAGCTAAATACGAATTACAAAGTGCATCAACGTATTCAATTTGGGTTGAAGAACATTATACCAAGAAAAGTAAAATACGCATTAGTGGCGCTGCTTATACTGCTACTAGGTATTTGATTGATTGTAGCAAAACGCAATTTAGGATTTCGACAAGATTACATATTGATTCGAAAGGGCAACTTGCTGGTGGTGGTTCTACACCACATACTAAATTTGCTTCGATAAATTCAGGAACAGTTGAAAATTCACTCTTTCAATTAAT